>SKVI01000395.1 GCA_007129525.1 Gemmatimonadota bacterium
GGTGGTGAGGGCCGGCGCCGCCGCGTTACGATTCCGGGCATGGTGGTGTGACCGTGCGCCGCACCCGCAGCGGTGGTTTCCGCTTCTTCGACTGCAAGGGCTGGCCCCTGCCCCAGCGGCCCCGGGCTACCGGGGTGGGCCGGACGGTTGAGTCGCGGGTTGCGGGGGCGAAGTAGACGGCGGCGAAGGAGGCGAGCCGGGCGCAGGAGGGACGCGGCCGCCAGTGGGCGCACGGAAGACGGAGGATCGGCATTCGGAGGACGGAGATGAACGTGACGGGGGTCCTCCGGCCCACGAGTCGGCATCAGGGACGTGAGGGCATCACTTCGTTGCGCGGAAGGTTCGGTGTGGCGGGGGTGAGGGATGTCGGCGGTGGTGGGTTGGGGGTTGCTTTGGCACTGACCATCCCGTATCGTGATGATACGAACGTATGAATGACTCATCGGGGGGGTGAGTTCCTCACTTGGAGCCAGCAGGTAGGGAGATGACCCGCATTCCGGGAAACGGATTTTCTTCACCGATGGAGGGAGGGGGGAAGGCATCGGAGGTCGAGCGGCCCTCCGGTTCAATCCCTTCCACCGATGCGAACCCCGAGGATGCGACCGCTGTGGACCTGGACTTCGACGAGCCCGACTCCGCTGCCGACACCCGGACCCGCCTCGTGGCTGCTGCGCGACGGCTCTTTGGCGAGAAAGGGTACGACGGCGCCTCGGTTCGCGAGATCACCTCGAAGGCCGGGGCCAATCTCGGGGCCGTCACCTACCACTTCGGCTCGAAGGAGGCGCTGTACAAGGAGGTGATCCGGGTCGTCCTGGCACCCCTCCAGGAACGCCTGGTGGCCATGGCCCGCGACGACGGGCCGGCGCCAGGACGCCTGGAGGCGCTCCTCCGCACCGTCTTCGAGCATCTCTGGGACAACCCCGACCAGGCCCGCCTCATGGTGGAGGTCCGCCTCTACCGCAGCCAGTGGCTCCCGGAGTTGGCCGAGACGCTGGCGCCCATCTCCCAGGCGCTCCTCCGGATCGTGGCCCAGGGGCAGGAAGACAGAGTCCTCCGGCCAGGCCCCCCGCTCCTCTTCGTCATGAGCCTCATGGCCCAGCCCGTCTATTTCATGCTCCTGACCCGCCGGGCGCCTCCGGGACTTCTGCCCATCGACCCTCACACCGAGGAAGGGCGGGAGGCGTACCTCCGCCACATGGTGGAATTCGCGCTCCGGGGAATGGGGGCGGAGGGGATGGGAGGGGCCCGGGCCGGAGCGGGAGAGGCCCATCCGCCGGCCTCTGGGGCTGGCGCGCCTCCTGCGTCTCCTGTCCCCTCGGAGCGGGCCGCAGACGAAGGCGACGGCTCCCCGGATCCCGCCGGCACAGACCCACCTTCATCCCCCGACCCGGAACCGGAGCCATGAGCCAGGCAGTCCTGGAAGCCCGTGACGTGACTCGCACCTACCGGATGGGCGAGGTGGACGTGCACGCCCTCCGCGGCGTGGACTTCGCCCTCTACGAGAGCGAGTTCCTGGTCCTGGTGGGGGCCTCCGGAAGTGGCAAATCGACCCTTATGAACATCCTGGGTGGGTTGGATCGTCCCACTTCGGGCACCGTGCACTTTCGAGACCAGGACCTCTCCCGGGCCAACGACCGGCAACTCACCGAGTTCCGGCGCCGGCACGTGGGGTTCGTCTTCCAGTTCTACAACCTCATGCCCTCGCTCACCGCTCGGGAGAACGTGGCCCTGGTGACGGAGATCTCCCGGGATCCTCTCTCGCCGGCCGAGGCGCTGGAGATGGTGGGTCTTGAGCACCGCCTCGATCACTTCCCCTCGCAGCTCTCCGGCGGGGAGCAGCAGCGGGTGGCGGTGGCCCGGGCCATCGCGAAGCGCCCCGAGCTTCTCCTCTGCGACGAGCCCACCGGCGCGCTGGACTACCGTTCGGGGGTGGTGGTGCTGGAGGTGATTGAGCGGGTGAACCAGGAGCTGGGCACCTCCACCGCCGTCATCACCCACAATGCCCCCATCTCGGAGATGGCCAACCGGGTGGTGGTCCTCCACGACGGCCAGGTGGAGGAGGAGCGGACCAACGAGACCCGCACGCCGGCCTCCGACATTCGCTGGTAAAGGATCCCCTGGTGATGCGCGTCTCCCCCCTGAATCGGAAGCTCCTCCGGGACCTCCGGGAGCGATGGGCCCAGTTGGCCACCATCGGCCTGGTGGTGGCGGCCGGGATCGCCGCCTTCGTGGCCCTCCTGTCCACCTGGCAGTCGCTGGAGCAGTCCCGGGACGCCTACTACGAGGAGTACCGGTTCGGAGATGTCTTCGTGGGGCTCGAGCGGGCGCCGGATCGGGTGGCCGACCGGTTGGCCGACGTATCCGGGGTGACGCTGGTCTACCCGCGGCTGGTCTCTCCGGTGCGGATTCCGCTTCAGGCGGGGACCTCCGACCGACAGCAGCCCCCCATCGGCCAGGTGGTGGGGCTGCCGCCGGGGGGCGAGCCGCCCCTGAACGGGGTGCTCCTCACCGAGGGCCGCATGGTGGAGCCGGGCCGCTCCGACGAGGCCCTCCTCATCGAGACGTTCGCCGAGCGGGCCGGGATCGTTCCCGGTGATACCCTTCCGGTGGTCATGGAGGGGACCTTCCGGCAGGTCCGGGTCACCGGGATCGCCGCTGCGCCGGAGTACGTGTATCCGGCGCCTCCGGGGACCGACCCCATCCCCGACGACGAGCGCTTCGCCGTGCTCTGGATGGACCGGCAGGCCGTGGCGCCGGTCTTCCAGATGGAGGGCGCGTTCAATGACGCGGTCCTGCGCCTGGCTCCCGGGGTGGCGGGCACGGCGTCGGAGGACGCGGTCCTGGCCGAAGTGGACCGGATCCTGGAGCCGTACGGCGGCCGCGGGGCCGTGGGCCGGGACCTGCAGCGCTCCAACTACTTCCTGCAGATGCGCCTGGACCAGCTCCAGGCCCTCTCGGGCTTCGTCCCCATCCTCTTTCTGGGCGTGGCCGCCTTCCTGCTGAACGTCGTGCTATCCAGGCTGGTGAGGCTGCAGCGAGGAGAGATCGCCGCCCTGAAGGCACTGGGATACCGCGACCGGGAGATCGGGGGCTACTACGTGAAGCTGGCTCTCGTGGTGGTGCTCCTGGGGTCGGGGCTGGGGCTGGCCGTGGGGGCCTGGATGGGTCGGGGGCTCACCGCCTTCTTCACCGAGTTCTTCCGCCTTCCCCTGCTGGAATACGGGGTGCCGCCGGCCATCGCGCTCGTTGCGCTCGGCGTGGCGGTTGTGTTCGGGGTGGTAGGGGCCTTCGGAACACTTCGGGGCATTCTACGCCTCGCCCCGGCGGAGGCCATGCACCCGGAGCCGCCCGCCCGCTACCGTCCTACTTTGCTCGAGAAGCTCGGGGTGGGCGACCTCTTTGGCTCCTCTGGGCGAATGATCCTGCGGGAGCTCGGGCGCCGGAAGCTCAGGACCGCCCTCTCCAGCTTCGGGGTGGCGCTGGCGCTGGGGGTCATCGTGGTGGGCCGGTTCTCGGCCGACGCCTTCGACGTGATCCTCGACCGCCACTACCAGATGGCCATCCAGGAAGACGTGAGCGTGTCGCTCATCGGACCGGCTCCGGAGCGGGCAGTGAGGGAGGTTGGGGCACTTCCGGAGGTGACCCGGGCCGAGGGCCTTCGGGTCACCTCGGTGCGACTCCAGGCCGGCGCCCGCTCCCGGGACGTTCCCATCTTTGGCTACCGCGACGGAGACAGGCTGCGGCGGCTCATGGACAGCGAGGGCCGGGTGGCTCCCATGCCGACCGGGGGCCTGGTGCTCACCACGACGCTGGCGGATCTGATGCAGATCCAGGTGGGAGACACCGTGGAGGTGCAGCTCAGGGAAGGGAGGAGCGGTACCCAACGGCTCCCGGTGACGGGCACGGTGGACGAGATGTTCGGCCTCCAGGGCCACATGCGGATGGCCGAACTGAACCGGCTCCTGGGCGAGGGACCGACGGTAAGCAGCCTGCTCCTCACCCTCGAGGAAGACGACTTTCCCCTGGTGGAAGCCCGTCTGGCAGAGATGCCCCGGGTGCAGGAGGTCACCGCCAAGGGCCACACAATCGCGCGGCTGGAGGAGTACACCGCCGAGCCCCAGCGAGTGCTGGTCCTGATCCTGAGCATCTTCGGCTCGGTCATCGCCGTGGGGGTGGTCTACAACAATGCCCGGGTGGCCCTCTCGTTGAGAGCCCGGGACCTGGCCAGCCTCCGGGTGCTGGGCTTCACCCGGGGCGAGATCTCGGGAATCCTCCTGGGGGAGCAGGCCATCCAGGTCCTGGTGGCCATTCCCTTCGGCCTCCTCATTGGCCGGATCCTGTCCGGCCTGCTTGCCAGCACCCTGGACCCGGAGGAGTACCGCTTCCCCCTCATGGTGTCGCCTCAGACGTACGCCTATGCCACCGTGGTGGTGCTGGCGGCGGCCCTTGTGAGCGCGCTCCTGGTCCGTCGGCGGCTGGACCACCTGGACCTCATCGGCGTCCTCAAGACCCGCGAGTGAGTAGCGCGACCCTGAACCCAAGTTCGACCCTGAACGCAAGCGTGACCCTGAACCCAAGGTAGAGACAGATGTCGGAACAGGAGAAGAAATCTCGAGAGCTTCCCCGCTGGGCGCAGGTGAGCCTCCTGGTGATCCTGGGGCTGGTCCTGGTGGGCGCCCTGGTCCTGGCCTTCCGGCCCGGGCCGGTGGAGGTGGATCTGGCGGCGGTGGAGCGAACCACCATGCGGGTCACGGTGGAGGAGGACGGCCGGGCCCGCCTCCAGGACCGGTACGTGGTCTCGGCTCCGGTGTCGGGAACCCTCACCCGGGTCCAGTGGCGGCCTGGTGACGAGGTGGAGGTGGGCCAGGAGCTGACCCGGCTTCGGCCCTCGCCTTCCCCCCTCCTGGATGACCGCAGTCAGGCCCAGGCCCGCACCCGACTCGAGGCAGCCCGGGCCGAGCTGGAGAGGGCCCGGTCCATGGAGGAGGTCGCCGAGGCGGGCCTGGTGGACGCCCGGGAGGAGGTGCGCCGCCAGGAAATCCTCCTGGAGCAGTCCGGGGGCTCCGCTTCGGCGGTGGAGCGAGCCCGGGCCGTTCTCCAGGCCCGGGAGGCGGAGCGCCGGTCGGCTCGCTTCGGAGTACAGGTGGCGGAGCAGGAGGTGGCCAACGCCCGACTCCTGTTGGAGCGGGCTCCGGACGGCCGGGAGATGGACGCCGTCCCCATCCCCTCGCCGGTGGCGGGCCGGGTGCTCCGGGTCATGCAGGAGAGCGAGGCGGTGGTGCAGCCCGGGACTCCTCTCCTGGAGGTGGGCGACGTGGCCAACCTGGAGCTGGTGGTGGACCTCCTCTCGGCGGACGCGGTCCGGGTTCGTCCCGGTGCGGCGGCCGAGATCGAGCGCTGGGGAGGAGACCGGACGCTGGACGCCCGGGTCCGGACGGTGGAGCCTTCCGCCTTCACCCGGGTCTCCGCACTGGGGATCGAGGAGCAGCGGGTAAACGTGATCCTGGATCTCACCGGTCCCCGTGACCAGTGGACATCGCTGGGCGACGGCTACCGCGTGGAAGCCCGCATCGTGATCTGGGAGGAGACGGACACGGTGGTGGCCCCCGCCAGCGCCCTCTTCCGTCACAACGGTGCGTGGTTTGCCTTCCGGGTGGAGGACGGTCGGGCCCGGGAGGTGGAGGTGGAGGTGGGCGAACGAAGCGACGTGGAGGCCCAGATCCTTTCCGGGCTGGAGCCCGGGGACCGGGTCATCCTGTACCCCGGCGACCGGGTCGCCGACGGGAACCGGGTGGACGTGCGATGAGCCCCACGCCCCTGTGCCCGGTCCGCCCGACCCCGCTACCCATGAAGGAGGAGAGCATGCCGAACGCGCCAGCCGAAGCCCCAGTCGGTCTCGTCCCCGTCCCCCGTTCACCGGTCCGGGTCGCCGTGGCGCTGCTGGCGGGGTTCGCCCTTCTCCTGCTTCCGGCCTCACCCCACGGGGCCCAGGCCCAGGAGCGGAGCGTTACCCTGGAGGAGGCGGTGCGCGCCGCTCTGGCCGACAGCCGCGAGATCCGGGATGCCCGCCTCGAGGTGGAAGCGGCCCGGGGACAGCTCTCCGAAGCCCGGGGCTTCCTCTATCCCCGCCTGGATCTCTCGCTTCGCTACACCCGGAACGTGACCCCGCCCTCCACCTTCCTCCCCACCATCCTCTTCGACCCGGATGCCCCCTTGGACGACCTGACGCGGATCCGGTTCGGGGCCGACAACGTCTGGACCAGCGCCCTGGTGCTGGAGCAGCCGGTGCTGGAGGCCCGCGCCATGGCAGGGCTCGGGGTGGCCACCCGGCTGGTGGACCTGCAGGAGGAGCGGCTCCGGGAGCGGGAGCACGAGGTGGCGACGAGGGTGCGGACCCTTTACTACGACCTTCTCCTGGCCCGGGAAGAGGAGCGGCTCATGGCCAACTCCCTGGCGCGGGTGCGGAGCTCGTTGGCCCAGACCCGGGCTCTCCAGGAGGACGGGCTGGCCTCGGAGTACGAGGTGCTCCGCCTCGAGGTGGAGGCAGCCAACCTGGAGCCCGTCGTGGATCGGGCCCGGAACGCCCAGCGGGAGGCCGCTCGGGAGCTCTCGGTGGCCATGGGCGGTAGGGCGTTGGAAGACGAGATCGAGGCGGTGGGCTCGCTGGCCGAGATGGACCTGGCCGACCTCGCCGCCAACAC
>SKVI01000056.1 GCA_007129525.1 Gemmatimonadota bacterium
CCCTCGGAGAAGGGCTTGAGGGTCATGAAGATGCTGGCGAAGTTCGAGCCGGAGAAGGAGGAGACGTTCTCGATCTCCAGCTCCTCAGCCCGCTCCAGAAGAAGCTCCTCGGCCTCGGCGAAGATCCGGCTCCGCTCCTCCACCGACACCCCCCGGGGCGTGGACACGCTCATGCGGATGAAGCGGTTGTCCTGTTCCGGCATGAGTTCCCGGGGGAGGTCCAGCAGGACCATGCCACCGGCCACGAACACGGCCACAGCCACCCCGGCGGTGGCGTACCGATGGTCCAGCACCCGGTTCAGGAGCCCCCGATACGTCTCGTTGAGCCAGGTCATGGCCCGGCCTGGATCCGGCATCTTCCCCCCAAGGAGCCGGACTGCCAGAAGGGGCACCAGGGTGAATGCCACCCCAAGCGAGGCCAGCATGGTAAAGGAGATGCTGGTCCCGAAAGCCCGGAACTGGGTTCCCATCTGGGTGGCAGGAAGGAAAAAGAGGGGAGTGAAGACAATGACCGTGGTCACGGTCCCTGAGAGAATCGCCAGCCCCACCTCGTTGGAGCCCTCTACCGCCGCTTCCTCGGGACCCGATCCCATCTCGCGGTGCCGGAAGATGTTCTCAACCACCACCACCGCATTGTCGATGAGCATCCCCACGGCCAGCATCAGCCCCGAGAGGGTGATGATGTTCAGCGACTCGCCGAACATGTACAGGATGACCACCGTGAAGATGAGGGACACCGGGATCGCCCCCGCCACGATGAAGGTGGGGGTGATCCGTCGCAGAAAGGCGAAGAGCACGACGACGGCCAGGATCCCGCCCACCACCCCGGCGGTGGCCAGGAGCCAGAGCACCTCTATGATCCCCTCGGACTGGTCCTGCCAGATGCGAAAGCCCACTCCCTCCAATCCGGGCCGGTCGGTGATCTCCTGGAGTGTGGCCCGCACCGCCTGAGCCACCTCCACCACGTTGGCGTCCGATTCCTTGTAGACCTCTGCCTGTCGGGCATTCATCCCGTTCATACGGAAGAAGAAGTCCCGTTCGGGGAAGTCGTAGGTCACCTCCGCCACGTCGGCGAGCCTCACTCCCTGGGCGTTCAGGGGAAGGTTCTCGATGGCCTCCACCGACCGGAGCTGGCCCTCCGCGATGACCTGGAATCGCGTTCCGTCCAGCTCCAGCTCACCGGCCGAGTAGTCTTCGTTGCCCCGGTTCAGCGCTGAGCTGATCATGGCAATCGTGATGCCCTGCGAGCGCATCCGGTCCTGGTCCAACTCCACCGAGACCTCCCGGGCCTCGAGCCCGGAGAACTCCACCTGGGCCACCCCCGACACCTGCAGGAGGGCAGGCTCGATCTGGCGCTCCACGAGCTCCGTCAGAAGCGCCGGGTCGCCCTCCCAGGAGATGGCGGCCCGGAGCACCGGCTGCTCGTCGGACGAGAACCGGCGCAGGTCGATCCTCTGGACATCTGCCGGCAGGTCCCGCCGAACCAGCTCCACCCGCTCCCGGACCTCCAGCGCCGCCATGTCCATGTCGGTGCCCGGTTCAAATTCCAGCTCTACGCGCCCCCGGTTCTGCGAGGCCGTGGCCCGGATGCTTTCCAGCGAGCGCACGGTCCCCAGCTCTTCCTCGAGGGGCCTGACGATCCGACGCTCCACCTCGGCGGGCGATGCGTCCGGATAGGGCACCGTGACCTGGAGCACCGGCCGCTCGTAGCTGGGAAACATGTCCAGCGAGATGAGGGAGGTGGAGATCAAGCCGAGCACGATGACCGTCACCACCATCATGCCGGTGGTCACTGGCCGTCGGACCGCAAATCTGGGAAGTGACATGGGTCGATCCGTCCTCAGCTTCTGGTTCGTGTGGTGCGATGGCTCATGGACTACGCCGGGTCCGGAGTCGGCTCGCTGCGGGCAGTGGCCCCGGCAGGCAGCGGCTCTCGGCCCTGACGCTCTGCCTCCACCTTCTCACCAGCGGGAGCCTCCAGGCGGGCCCGCTCCCCACGGATCTCAAACATCCGGTACAGGACCGGCACCACCACCAGAGTCAAAATCGTCGAGAGGATCAGACCTCCGATGACCGGGATGGCCAGAGGTACCCGGAGCTCGGCCCCCTCGCCCGGGATCAGGGCCAGGGGCATGAGGCCCAGCACCGTGGTAATGGTGGACATCATGATGGGTCGAAACCGCACCCTGCCGGCCTCCACCAGCGCCTCGTCCAGCCGGTACCCCTCCTCCCTCCGGAGAATGTTCACGTAATCCACCAGGACGATGGCGTTGTTCACCACGATCCCCACCAGCATGACCATGCCGATGAGGGCCACCACCGAAATGGAGTGGCCGGTGACCCAGAGGGCCAGCACAGCCCCTGGAAGGGCCAGGGGCACCGAGGCCAGGATGACGCCGGGCTGCCGAAACGACTCGAACTGGCTGGCCATGACCAGGTAGACCAGGAAAATGGCCAGGAGGAGCGCCATCTGCATCGAACGCACCGATTGCTGGAGGTCCCGGGACTGCCCGGCCACCGCCACGAAGACGTCGCTGGGCACCTGGAGTCCCGCCACCGCCTCCTCGATGCGGTTGATGGTGCCGGCCAGATCCGCCCCCACGGGCCGGGCCTCCACCAGCGCCACTCGCGTTCCACCGCGGCGAACGATCTCCGAGGGACCGTCCTGGAAGTTCAGATCCGCCACTGCGGAGAGTGCGATGCTCCCGCCCCCGGGAATCTCCAGGCGAAGGTTTTCCAGGTCGGCCAGGGTCGTCCGCTGCTCGGCCCGGGCCCGCACCAGGACGTTCAGGTCCCGATCCCGTTCGGTGAACTCGGTGGCGGATGCGCCCCGGATCTTGGCCTGCAGGGCTTCAGCGGCGTCGGCCACGGTGAGGTTCTGTCGGGCCAGGCGCTCCCGGTCGAAGCGGATGGCGATCTCCGGCGACCCCTGGCGGCGCTCCTCCTCCACCCCGGTGACGCCGGGGAGCGTCCGAAGGAGTGCCCGGACGTCGCTGGCGGTCTGGTTCAGGAGCGCCAGATCATACCCCTGAACCTCCACTTCCACTGGGGCGCTGGCGGTGAAGAGCTGGGGACGATCCACCCTCACCTGCACTCCCGGGAGGGCCGCCAGGTCGTCGGTGAGCTCCACGGCCAGCCGATCCTCCAGCCCCCCCACTTCGGTGAGGCGGACCAGCAGGGTGGCGGCGTGGCGCTCCAGCTCGCCGGTCCGCCCCAACGTGCCGGCACCGCCTCGGACCCCCACATTGGTGAAGACCTCCCTCACCTCCGACTTCGACAGTGCAATCGCCTCGGCCCGCCGGGCCAGGTCTTCCATCCGAAGGAGGCTCGTACCCGGAGCCGCCTCAAGCTCCACCACCAGCTCCCCCTGCGAGAGCTCCGGTACCAGCGAGATGCCCACCCGGGGGATCAGGACCACTCCCACGGCCATGGCTACCGCCGCTCCGCCCAGAATCAGGATGGGCCGGCGGAGCGCCTGCCTGAGGACTTCCGGATACCGCTCTTCCACCCAACCATACACCGCGTCGAACCCGCGGCTCACCGGGCGCACGAGTCGCGCGGCCCCGCCCCCTCCCTTTCTCAGACGCTTGAGGAGGCCCCCGGTTCCGTTGGCCAGGGCCGTCCCCACCTTCCCCGGCTGGTCACTTCCGCCCGCCTCTCCGGTCCGGGCCCGTGCGCCCTGTCCCCGGGCCGCCAACATGGGGATCAGGGTCAGGGACACCACCAGGGCCGAGAGGAGAGCAAACGAGACGGTCCACGCCTGGTCCCCGAACAGCTGACCCGCTACCCCTTCCACGAATACAATGGGAATGAAGACCGCCACGGTGGTAAGGGTAGCGGCCACCACGGCCCGACCCACCCGATCCGTGCCCCGCCGGGCGGCTTCGACCACCGAGTGGCCCTTCTCCCGTTCCCGGGCAATGGACTCGAGAACCACGATGGCGCTGTCCACCAGCATCCCGATTCCCAGCGCCAGTCCCCCCAGCGACATGATGTTCAGCGAGATGTCCCGCGAGAACATGAGCACGAACGTGGCCACCACCGATATGGGGATGGCCGTGACCACGATGAGGGTGGTGGGAAGATGGCGCAGGAAGAGGAGGAGGACGAGCATCGCGAAAATCCCGCCCAGGATCGCCGCCAGACGCACGTCGCCCACCGCCTGTTCGATGAAGACGGCCTGGTCGGTGGTGAGGCTCGTGGTCACCCCCGGCGGAAGCTCCGCATCCAGGGCATCCAGCCGGTCCCGGACCATACGTGACAGCGCCACGATGTTGGCGGTGGATTCCCGGAGAACGGCGATCTCCACCGCCTCGTTCCCGTTCACCAGGGACACAGTCTCCCGCTCGGCCGCCTCCCGGCGCACCTCGGCCACATCTCGCAGCAGGATGGCCTGGCCCCCTGCGGTCCCCACCACCACGTCGAGCATCTCGTCCACCTCGACGAACTCGTTGACGGTGCGGACCACGTACTCAGCCTCACCCTCCTCCAGGATCCCCCCGGCCAGGTTGATGTTCTCGGCTGCCAGCCTCTGGGCCACCTGGGTGAAGGGAATGCCAAGTTGCGCCAGGCGACTCTCATTCACCTCCACCAGGATCTCTTCTTCCAGCCCTCCGGTGACCCGGACGGCGGCCACACCCTCGATCCCCTCCAGTGCCCGCCGTACCTGCTCCTCGGCCAGCCAGCGAAGGGCGATCAGCTCATCACGGTCCTCCTCCAGTCGGGGATCCAGGGCCCGGTCCGAGACGAGGGCGAAGCGCACCACCGGCTCCGAAGCCGGATCGTAGCGGGCAATGGTGGGACGCCCGGCGTCCGGCGGGAGGTTGATCAGATCCAGCCGCTCCCGGATGTCCATGGAGGCGAAGTCCATGTCCGTGCCCCAGGAGAACTGGATGGTGATCTCGGAGCGACCCGGCCGGGAGCGGGACGTCACCTGCTCCACGCCCTGCACCACCGAGATGGCCTCCTCGATCGGACGGGAGATGAGGTTCTCGACCTCCCGGGGCCCCACACCCTGGTACTCCGTCTCGATGCTGACGGTGGGAAACGAAATGTCCGGCAGCAGATCCACCGGGAGTCGGGAGTATGACACCATCCCGAAGACCATGACCGCAATGAAGGCCATGGACACCGCCACCGGGCGAGCCACGGAGAAGTCTACGACCTTCACCCGTCACTCCCCTCCACCGGCTGGCCGTCCAGCTCCATGAGCCGAACCGGAGCGTCGGGCCGGAGGTTGTCCTGCCCCACCACCACCACGGTGTCACCGGCCTGCAGACCCGAGGCGATCTCGATCCGGTCACCCCGGGAGTACCCCAGCGAGACCTCTCTCTCGAGGGCCCGACCGTCCCGGACCACGAACACCCGGGGGACCGCCCCATCCACCAGGACGGCGGTACGGGGCAGGGTGATCCGGTCGGCCAGCGTCTCGGTGACGATGTCCACGTTCACGAACTGACCCGGCCGCAGACGGGCGTCCTCCCGGGCCGCCACGCTGATGGTCACCTGCACGGTGCCGCTCTCCGGATCCACCACGGGCCGGATGCGCTCCACCCGACCGGTGGCGATGGGCTCCCCTTCCTCCTGGACGAGGATCCGTGCGGCCTGTCCCACCTCCACCCGGGCGGCCTGCCGCTCGGGCACGGCCACCTGCGCCTCGAGCTGCTCAACGTCGGCCACCCGGAAGGCGGGGTTGGTGGTTCCCACCTGGCTGCCGCGCTCGATGTAGCGGTGCGTCACCACCCCGGCGATGGGAGATCGGATCTCGGCATTGCGAACCCGGAGCTCGGCCAGCTCCAGATCCGAAGCGGCCACGGCGGAGTCCGAGGCGAGATTTCCCACCTCCTGCTCGGAGATGAGGTCCAACTCAGCCAGGGCCCGGGCTCGGCTCACCTGTTCCGCGGCTGACTGGGCCCGGGCTCGAGCCTGCATCGCCTGGAGCCGCCACTCTTCGTCATCGAGCCGGGCCAGGACCTGGTCCTCTCCGACACGGTCCCCTTCTTCGTGATGAATCGTAGCCACGAGCCCGCTTTGCTTCGGGATCACCTCCACCGTCTCCCGGGCCCTCAGGTTCGTGGAGCCGCGAAGGGTCATTTCCAGCGCATCGGTGACGGCGATTCGGGCCGAGACCGGAATCATCCGTTCGCTCCCCTGTCCCTGCTCCGCAGCCCGGGCCATCTGGCCCCCTCCGCGGTTCTCGTCACCGTCGGAGCCGCAGCCGGCTATCAGCAACGTCGTCGTAGCCGCCAGCACCGCCAGAACGGCTGTCCTGAAATGCCGTGCCATGATCCGGTAGGCCGACTGGCCCCTGGGTCGTTTCGTGTAAACCTTCATCTATATCGTCCCTCACAAGGTCCGTGCCAATGGCTCCCTGACTCCGGGTGCCCTTCGGTTGTCATGATCAGTCCGGGCTGCGCAGAGAACTCCCAACCAGCGCTTCCAGCCCGGCAAAAGACATGTGGAAGCTGTAGATGGCCGAGATCTCGTCCCGCTCGGCCTGGGAGAGGTTCGCCTGGGCGTCCACCACCTCGATGGAAGACGCCAACCCCAGCCGGAAACGCTCCTGGGCCAGTCTCAACTCCTCGGCGGCCGTCTCCCGGATCCGGGCCTGGAGGGCCACGGTTCGGTGGGCGGTCTCCACCGAGCGGATGGCGCTCTCCACTTCGGATTCAAGGCGGAGCTCCTCAGCTC
>SKVI01000029.1 GCA_007129525.1 Gemmatimonadota bacterium
CTGGGCGCCAGCGGACTCGCCGCGGCGCGCCTGGCCCTCGTCAGAGGAGGAGGAAGCGTCTATGTCTCGGATCTCAGAACCGACGCCCAGACTGATGCTCGTGCAGCCGACCTGCGAGAGCTGGGAGCCTGGGTCGAGCTGGGCGCCCACGACGTGGCCCGGATCGCGGAGGCGGGGGTGGTTGTGGTATCTCCGGGAATCCCCCCGGACGCTCCGGTGCTCCGTGAGCTCCGAAACCGGGGCGTCCGGTGGATATCGGAGCCGGAGTACGCCTGCCGGTTCTACCAGGGTTCACTGATCGCGGTGACCGGGACCAACGGGAAGACCACCACGGCCGCGCTGACCACGCACCTCCTGGAGGCCGCCGACATTCCGGCGGCGCTGGGGGGCAACGTGGGCGTGGGCCTGGCGCCGGCGGCCTCGGAGCTGGCGCTCATGGATCCGCCGCCCCGGTGGTACGTCCTGGAGATGAGTTCCTTCCAGTTGGCCGACACCAGCCACATGGCCCCCGACATCGGCGTGGTGACGACGCTGGCTCCGGATCACCTGGATCGGTATCCCGACGTGGAGCACTACTACCGCGACAAGGCGCGCCTATTCCAGAACGCCCGTACCCGGGATCACTGGGTGCTGAACGGCGAGGTGGAAGCGGTTCGGGCCCTCCCCGGAGACGTGCCGGGCACCCGGTGCTTCTTCGCCCATGACCCCGGTCAGGTGGAAGGAGACCTCCCGGCCGCGTTTGTGCGGGGAGGGATGCTGACGCTCCGGTGGCCTGTCGCTGCCGGCGAGGAGGCGGTGGAGGAGGGGCTCACGGCTTCGGCACGTCTTCCCATCCTGGGGCGGCACAACGTCCTGAATGCCCTGGCGGCGGCGCTGGCGGCTCGCGTGGCCGGCGCCGATCCGGAGGCCATCTCCGGCGGACTGGAGACCTTCCAGCCCCTCCCGCACCGGATGCAGCCCGTGCTGGAGCGGGACGGAGTGCTCTGGGTGGATGACTCCAAGGCCACCAACGTGGATGCGTCCCGCAGCGCGGTGGAGAGCCTGGACCGCTCCCTGGTGGTCATCCTGGGGGGACGGGACAAGGGCGAGGACTTCCGCCCCCTGGGTCGGGCTCTCCGGAGGCGGGCGCGGCTGGTGATCCTCTATGGGGAGGCCGGGCCGCGAATGGAGAGGGAGTTGGCGGACGAGGTCGGATCGCACCTCGCGGTGATTCGCATCGAATCGGGCTTCGATCCTGCGGTGGAGCGGGCCGCCAGTGAGGCCCGGACCGGCGACGTGGTCCTCCTGAGCCCGGCCTGCTCCTCCTTTGACCTCTTCACCGATTACCGGGAGCGGGGCCATCGTTTCGCCGAGTTGGCACAGGGGGTCGCATGAGCCCGATGCCGGTGGATGCGGCTCCCCGGACCACCCCGGAGTACGCCGAGAGCGGGCTGGGGGAGGGGTGGGAGCCCGCCGTCCTGCTGGGGGCCACCCTCCTGCTGCTCTGTTTCGGGCTGGTGAACCTCTATTCGGCCTCTGCCTTCCTGGCCCAGCGCCAGGAGCTTCCGGACACCTTCTACGTCCTGCGCCAGGCGGTGGGCGCGGTGGTGGGCATCGTCCTGCTGGTGGGGGTCTCCCGGGTGCCACACCGGTGGTGGCGGACCCTGGCCTGGCCCCTGATCGTGGGAGTGTGGGCCACGCTGGTCTTCATGATCCTTCCGTGGACCCACGCCCTTGCCCCGGAGATCAACGGGGCAAGGCGGTGGCTTCACCTGGGCGTCGCGGTCCAGCCCTCGGAGTTCGCCAAGCTGGCCATCATCATCTGGACGGCGCATCTGGCGGTGAAGAAGCAGGGGACCTTCCGCAGTCTCTCGCAGGGCCTCCTCCCCTTCCTCATCATCTGGGGGCTCCTGCTCCTGCCCATCCTCCTGCAGCCGGACCTCTCCACCGCCTTCGTCATCGGCGTCCTGGGGGCCCTGGTGGTCTTCGCTGCCGGCGCCCGCATCGGTCACTTCGTCTTTCTGGGCGTCATGCTGGCCCCCCTGGCCCTGGCCCAGCTGGGAAGCGGCTTTCGCCAGGATCGGATGCTGGCCTTCCAGGACCTGGCCGGCCACACCTCCACCGCTGGCTACCAGGTGCACCAGTCCCTCATCGCCCTGGGATCCGGCGGGCTGGCCGGGGTGGGCTTCGGCGAGGGGCGGCAGAAGTTCGGCTTCCTCCCGGAGCCCCACAACGACTTCATCTTCTCCATGATCGGAGAGGAGTGGGGGCTCCTGGGCGTATTCTTCCTCTTTGCGCTCTACCTCGTCATCGTGCTGGTGGGCTTCCGGGTGGCTCGGTACGCCCCGGATCTCTTCGGGCAGCTCCTGGCCATCGGGGTTACCAGCCTCATCGCCCTCCACGCCGTGCTTCACATGGGGGTGGGTCTGGGACTCCTTCCGCCCACAGGCCTCTCCCTGCCTCTTGTCTCCTACGGCCGCTCCAACCTCCTGGTGACGCTGGTGGGGGTCGGGATGCTCATGGGTGTAGCGCGCGGCTCTCCCGAGCTGTCCGCCTCCAGGGCTCGAAGGAGGGTGCCGGCGTGATGGATACCGGAAGGGGCGAGAACGGCTGGAGCGTGGGATTCTCCGGAGGCGGAACCGGCGGCCATCTGTATCCGGCCCTGGCCCTGGCCGAGGCGCTGGGCGACCTGCGCCCCGACACGCGCCCCTTCTTCGTGGGCGCCGAGCGGGGCCTCGAGGCCCGGGTCCTGCCGGAGCGGGGGCTGGATCACGTCCTGGTGCCGGTGGAGGGGATCCGGCGGGGATCGGTGTGGGGCAACCTGCGGCCCCTGGTCCGCCTGGCGCAGGCGCTGGTCCGGGTGGCGGGGGTCTTCCGTATTCGCCGTCCCCGGCTGGTGGTGGTGACCGGGGGCTACGCCGGCGGTCCCGCCGGGATCATGGCGGCCCTCATGCGGATCCGCCTGGTGTTGCAAGAGCAGAACGCGGTGCCCGGGATCACGACCCGGGTCCTCTCCCTCTTTGCCCGGGAGATCCACCTGGCCTTCCCGGAAGCCACGGAGCACCTTCCGCGCCTGGCCCGCGGCCGGGCCCGGATCTCGGGGAATCCGGTTCGGCCACCCCGGGAGATCTGGCGCCAGGAGGCCGCCGCCGCCTTCGGGCTGGACCCGTCCCGCCCCGTAGCGCTCGTGGTGGGAGGCAGCCAGGGATCGGCGGCGTTGAACCAGGCCGTCCTGGAGGTGGTGACCGGGGTCATGGACGGGACCCTGGGAGCGCGCCGACAGCAGGGAGCCGGGACGCCCCGGCCCAGCCCAGATGTCCAACTCCTCTGGTCGACGGGGCCGGCGCACCTGAGCCGGATCCGGGACCAGCTGGAGTCCCTGGGTTCTCCGGACTGGGTCCGGGCCGTGGGCTATATCGAGGAGATGCCCCTGGCCCTGGGGCTGGCCGCCCTCGCGGTAAGCCGGGCCGGCGCCATGGCCACCTCGGAGTTCCTGGCCTGGGGCGTTCCCGCCGTCCTCATTCCCCTTCCCAGCGCCGCCGCCGACCACCAGCGACGCAACGCCGAGGCGCTGGCCGAGGCCGGGGCCGCCTTCATGGTGGAAGAGGAAGGGTTGGAGGGAAGGGTACTGTGGGCGTGGATCGCTCGGATCGTCGGCGATCCCCGAACCCGGGAGTCCATGGCCCGGGCCGCTCGAGAGCGGGGTCGTCCCACGGCCGCCCGTGAGATCGCCCTGGCGCTGGACGCCCACCTCCCGCGGCCCGCCTCCAGGGTGGAGGAGGGGCCGTGAGTGAGCAGACGCAGTTCCGGGAGAGGGTCCGGAGGGGCGATACGATCCACTTCGTGGGGATCGGGGGCGCCGGGATGTGCGCCCTGGCCGAGGCCGTGGTCCGGGGGGGAGGACGGGTCACCGGATGCGACCTGCGTCCCGGAGACTCGGTCCGGCGCCTGGAACGCATGGGCGTTCGGATCCACGTGGGGCACGAGCCGTCCCACCTGGAGGGAGTGGGGATCGTGGTCCGCTCGTCGGCAATCCCCGCCGACCACCCGGAACTGGCAGCGGCGGAAGATGCCCGGATCCCGGTGTTCAAGCGGGCCGAGGCGCTGGGAAGCTGGGTGGACGGGGGCCAGGTGGTGGCGGTGGCGGGCACGCACGGGAAGACCACCACAACTGCCATGGTCACCTCGATCCTGGAGACTGCGGGGCGGGCGCCCACCGGTTTCGTAGGCGGCGAGGTGGTGGGATGGGAGAGCCACCTACGACCCGGTGGGGATGAACTCTTCGCCGTAGAGGCCGACGAGTACGACCGGTCCTTCCACCACCTCCGACCGTCGGTGGCCGTCATCACCAACGTGGAGGCCGACCACCTGGATATCTACGGCTCACTGGAGGGAGTGCGAGAGGCGTTCCGGGCCTTCGTTGGGCAGGTGCGCGCCGGAGGGACGGTGGTGGCGTGCGCCGACGACCCCGGCGCGGCGGCCACGGTGCAGGGAGTCGGCGTTCCGGTGGTCACCTACGGCTTCAGCGCCGGGAGCATGATCCGGGCCCAGCGCCTGGGGTGGAAAGGGGACCGGGTCCGGATCAGGGTCCGGGAGGGTGGAGGCGACCAGGGAGACCTCTCGCTTTCGGTGCCCGGCGACCACAACGTCCTGAACGCGCTGGCTGCCGGCGCCGCGGCCCGGGCACTGAAGGTGGGATGGGGTGACATCCGACGGGGTCTGGAGGCCTTCGAGGGGGTGCGTCGCAGGTTTCACCGCCTGGGGACCCCGAATGACATCGTGGTAGTGGATGACTACGCGCACCACCCCACCGAGCTTCGGGCCGCCCTTGCCACGGCCCGAGACGCCTTCCCCCACCGTCGGTTGGTGGCGGTCTTCCAGCCCCACCTCTTCACCCGGACCCGGGACTTCGCCGATGAATTCGGGAAGGCCCTGGCCGACGCCGACCAGGTCTGGGTGACCGAGGTCTATCCGGCCCGGGAGGCCCCTATCTCCGGAGTGGATGGGGCCCTGGTGGCCCGGGCGGCGGAGGCGGCGGGGGCCGGCGAGGTGCGCCTCCACGCCGAGCTAGAGTCCCTGCCCCGAGCCCTGGCCGAGAGCCTTCGGCCCGGAGACCTCTGCCTGACCATGGGGGCGGGCTCCATCGAGACGGTGGGCCCGGCGCTGGTGAATCTCCTGCAGCGGACGCGGACCCATGCGTAGGGGCATGCGCAGGGGCACCGGCGTACTGGCCCTGGTGGGCATGACCATGGTCACCGCTCTGGCTGTCACCCGGGTTCCCGAGGCGGTCTCCGAGGTGGAGTTCTTCCGCGTGCAGGAGGTCAGGCTGCAGGGCGAGCGCTTCCTGACCCTGGAGCAGGTGGAGGAGCTCATGGCCCTGGAGCCCGAGGCGTCCATCTGGGACGATCCCGAGCCGGTGAGCCGACGGGTGCGGCGTCACGCCCTGGTCCAGGAGGTGGAGATTCGACGCCGGCCCCCGGCCACCCTGGTGGTCCAGGTGACCGAGCGGAGTCCGGTGGCGCTCCTTTCCACCCCGGCGCTGGTTCCGGTGGATCGGGAGGGCCGCCAGCTTCCGGTGGACCTCACCCGGCACCGTCTGGATCTTCCGCTCCTGGAGCCCCGAGCCGTGGCGCCGGCGGATCCCGGCGCCGGAGGTGCTGAGCTCACCCCAGCGCAGATCCGCACCCTGGCCGGCGAGGCGGATCGGGTCGCCCGCACGGATCCCGGCTTTCTTTCTCTGGTGTCCCAGTTTGCTGCCGATCCGTGGGGCGGCGTCCTGGTCCGCCTGGATGAGCCACGGGTGACGCTGCACTATCGCCCGGAGGCCTCCACCCACAGGTTACGGGAAGGTCTCCGGGCACTGGCCGACGCCGCCGACCGCCGACCGGGCCAGGCGGTCACCCTGGTGGACCTCCGGTACGACGACCAGGTGGTCGTCCGCTTCGGCACATCCAACGGATCCTGACGATGCGATCGAACCTCATTGCCGGACTCGACGTGGGAACCACCAAGACCTCGGCGGTCATCGCCGAGTTGGTGGGAGAGGGCCGGCGTCGGCCCGAGCTCCGGATCCTGGGGGTGGGGCAGGCTCGGACGACGGGGGTCCGCCGGGAGGTGGTCACCCATATCGAAGAGACCACCGAGTCCATTCAGAAGGCCCTCAAGGAGGCCGAGCTCATGGCCGGGGCCTCGGTGGACCGGGTCTGGTGTGGCATCAGCGGGGAGCACGTCTCGGCCCGCACCTCCATGGGGGTCGTTGCGGTGAGCGGCGACGAGATCACCCCGGCGGACCTGGAGCGGGTTCACGAGGTGGCCCGAGCCGTGCCCCTGGCCCCGGACCGGGAGTTCCTCCATGCCATTCCGCAGGAGTACAAGGTGGACGGGCAGCGGGGAATCAAGGACCCGGTGGGCATGTCCGGCACCCGCCTCGAGGCCGAGGTCTACCTGGTGACCGCCGCCGCCTCCGCGTCAACCAACCTGAAGCGGGCGGCGGCCCGCGCCGGCTACCGGGTGCAGGCGCTGGTACTTGCTCCCCTGGCGACCGCCCGCGCCGTCCTCACCGAAGACGAGAAGGAGGTGGGGGTGGCCATGGTGGAGGTGGGGGCGGCCACCACCGAGGTGGCGGCCTTCTACGAGGGCAAGATCCGCCACGTCTCCATCTTGCCCTTCGGCGGCGATTCGCTGA
>SKVI01000332.1 GCA_007129525.1 Gemmatimonadota bacterium
CCCCCTCCAGGGGCAGCTTCCGGGCGTGGACCCGGAGGATCATCTCCCGGCCCTGCACGTCGGGCGAGTCCACCACCACCTGCCGGTCGAAGCGGCCCGGCCGGAGGAGTGCCGGATCCAGGACATCGGCCCGGTTGGTGGCGGCCAGGAGGATGACTCCTTCGTTGGACTCGAACCCGTCCATTTCCACCAGGAGCTGGTTCAGGGTCTGCTCCCGCTCATCGTGCCCCCCGCCGAGCCCCGCGCCCCGGTGGCGTCCCACTGCGTCGATCTCGTCGATGAAGATGATGCAGGGGGCATGCGTCTTCCCCTGTTCGAAGAGGTCCCGGACCCGGGAGGCACCGACCCCCACGAACATCTCCACGAAGTCGGAACCGGACATCTGGAAGAAGGGGCGCCCGGCCTCACCGGCCACGGCCTTGGCCAGGAGCGTCTTCCCCGTGCCCGGGGGTCCCACCAGGAGAACGCCCTTGGGGAGCCGACCTCCCAGCCGTCCGAATTTCTGGGGATCCTTCAGGAACTCGATGATCTCTTCCAGCTCGTGCTTCGCCTCTTCGGCTCCCGCCACGTCGTCGAAGGTGACCTTGGGCGTGTCGGGCGAGATGAGCTTGGCCTTCGAGCGGCCGAACTGGAACGCCTTGTTGCCTCCGCCCTGCATGGTTCGGATGATCCAGAACCAGAACAGGATCAGGATGATCCACGGAAGGGCGGTGACCAGGAAGGTCCACCACGGCGTCTGCTCGGGCTCCCCGGTGAGAACGACGCCCTGCGCTTCCAGGTCCTCGATGAGGGCGTCGCTGATGGGACCCAGGAGGTGGGTCTTGAAGTGGGTGCGCTCCTCTCCGTCGCGCTCGACGGCGCGGCGGAACTCTCCCTTCATGGTGACGCCCTCGATGACCTTCACCGAGTGCACGTTCTCCCGGGTAAGCTCGGCGCGGAATTCCGAGTAGGAGAACTCGTAGTGCTCCTCCTCGTCCCCGGCCATGTAGTTGAAGAGGACCAGGGGGACCAGCACCAGGAGGATCCAGAAGGGCAGTGCCCGGGACATGCGGGACCACCCACTGTTCTGGGGTTCCTGGCGCTTGGAATCGGGGTCGGACATCAGACGATACTCGGTTCGTTGGGGTGCCGGCTGCGGGAACGCTCCGCGCCAGGCACCTTCAGAGGCTGCCGATGAAGGGCAGGTGCCGGAAATCCTCGGCGTGATCCAGTCCGTACCCCACAAGGAACTCGGAGGGTGCGTTGAAGCCCACCCACCGGGGTTCCGGGTCGAGCTTCACAAGCCGCTTGTGGAGGAGGGCGCACACCTCCAGGCTCGCCGGATCGCGCTCGTCCAGCACGGGAAGGATCCGCTGGAGGGTGTTCCCGCTGTCCACGATGTCTTCCACCAGCACCACGTGACGTCCCTCGATGGAGGTGTCCGGATCATAGAGGAGCCGGACCTCTCCCGACGACACCATCCCGGTTCCGTAGCTGGACGCCACCAGGAAGTCCACCTGCAGGGGACGCTGTATGGTGCGAACCAGATCCGCCAGAAAGATAAAGGATCCCTTCAGGAGACCCAACACGAGGATGGGCTCGTCGTTCGGGTAATGTGCCGAGATCTCGGCGCCCATCTCCCCAACTCGCCGCTGGAGCTCCGGTTCCGAATAGACCACGCGGCGAAAGTCCGTCGCACCGGCCAGTCGAGCCACTCGTTCAGGTGTTTTCGTCGTCATACCAAACCCCGAGGTACCAGATCGTCTCGTCGTTCCGCGGCCTGGCCACCGGTGCCCGGTGCCACCCCGGAATCCAGATCACTTCGTCCCGGCCATCGGCCACCACCGGGATCCGTCGCCGTACGTCTACGGAGAGCCGCAGCTCCCCGAAGAGCTTCTTCAGCTTGCGCCGCCCGGCCGGGGAGGACGTCCGATCTCCCGGCCGCCAGCGACGCACCACCAACGGAAAGTCGAGCCGCCCGGGGTGAAAGGCCTCCACCGCACCTTCCGGCGCCTCGGGCGGGCTCGTCCCCCAGGCCACCACCACCGGGCGACCCGCCAGCCGCGCCAGCGTGCGGCCTGCAGGCTCCGGGGCAGGAAGCGTGAAGGGGGCGTCCGCCTCCTCCGGCCGCCCCTCCCGATCCAGAGCTCGCCCCGTTCCCCACTCCAGGCGAACGCGGTCGAAGTCCCTGGCGAGCCGGACCGATCCCGGAAGCTGCAGACGCCCCCCGCTGACTCCGTGGCTGATAAACTCCAGGGCGGCACCGGTTCCCGCTTCGTCAAGAGTCACCCCCGCCTGCCGGGCCAGCGCCCGGAAGATAGCGCTCCGAACCGGAAAAGGGTATGCGAGAAGGGGGTCCCGGGCAACCGTGATGGACCCCGGTCCCCGATCCTCGATGAGCTGGGCCAGGATCGGTTCCAGGAGGAGGTCCAGTGCCTGGTGGGTGCGGCGCGCATTGCGGGCGAGTCGCAGGATCGCGGATCGGGCCCCCGGGTGGATGGACTCCAATCGGGGGAGGAGCTCGTGCCGGATCCGGTTTCGGGCCGGGTGAAGCTCCCGGTTGGTGGGGTCGGACCGGCCGGTGAACCCCATCCGCGCGGCGTAGATTTCCAGCTCCCGGCGAGACTCCTCCAGGAGAGGACGAACCACCCCGGGCGTCCGGCTGGCCGCGATCCCGGCCAACCCCCGCACCCCGGTGCCCCGGAGGATCCGGAAGAGGACCGTCTCCACCTGGTCGTCGGCGTGGTGGGCGGTCACCAGGAAGTCGGCGTCCACCTGGCGGCGGATCCGGTGGAGGAAGGCGTACCTGAGGGCCCGGGCCTCGGCCTCGTTCTCGGGCCTCACCTCGGACCGCTCCCAACGGACCGGGAGCTGCCATGCCTCAGCCAGACCCCGGACCCACCGGGCGTCGGCGGCGCTCCCCCCTCGCATGGCGTGGTCGAAGTGGGCTACCGTGAGCCGCAGGTCCAGCGAGGCCAGGGGAAACCGGAGCAGGTGAAGCAGCACCAATGAATCCAGACCTCCGGATACGGCCACCACCACCCGGGTACCCTCCTCTCCCCACTCCCGCTCCCGCCAGCGATCCGCCACCCGCCGGGCCAGGGCCTCGGGCTCGTCGCTCACTGGTGGGACGCCTGCTCGCGGTGGCCCGGCGGAAGCGGACGCCCCGTCTGCTCGTGTAGAACCCGGGCCAGGAGATCGGGACGGTCGGTCTGGATCGCATCGACCCCCCACCGCAGGAGCCGCCGCATGAGATCCGGTGAATCCACCGTCCAGACGTGCACGGCCAGGTTCCGACGATGCGCCTCCCGGATCAGTCGGGGCGTGGTTACCTGCCGCCCCTCCCAACGGTGCGGGATCTGAAGAGCGTCGGTGGCGGGCGTGAAGGGCCCGCCACGGGGCAGACGGTGGAGGAGGTAGAAGAGCCGGATCTGCCGCCGGGTGGCGGAGACCGGCCCCCGGTACCCCCGTCGGTCGGCCCGGCCCTCCTCCTCGGCGGAGGCCAGCAGGACCCGGTCCCGGGCACCCATGGCCTCCACCATCCGAATGAGGGGAAGGGTGGCCCGGGGGTCCTTGGCGTCAACGTTGAGTCGGGTGTGGGGGAAGCGTTCCAGAACCGTGCGAAAGCCTGGGATCCTCACGCCCCGTCCGCGGAACGGAAGCTCGTCGTGGAGTCCTTGGAAGCGGGCTCCTGCATCCAGCTCCTGGAGCTCGGCCAGGCTGAAAGACCGCACCGCACCGGAGCCGTCGGTGGTCCGATCCACGGTGGCGTCGTGGATGACCACCAGCTCCTCGTCCCGGGTCAAGTGGACGTCCATCTCCAGGACGTCGGCCCCCCAGCGCTCCACCGCCTGGGTGAAGGCCTCCAGGGTGTTCTCGGGGGCCAGAAGCGCGCCTCCCCTGTGGGCAAACAGAAGGGGGGCACCGGCCAGGTAGGGGTGCCCCGGCCGGGTCCTCATCCCCGGTCTTCGGCCGGCCTCCCCGGAGAATGGCCCCGGGAGGTGTCGCTTCCGGGCTGGTCGGGGCCCACGTCTTCGGGAGAGACCCCGTGGTAGATCAGGAGCACCTGGTCCAGGAGCTCGGAGGTCAGCGACAGGTCCTGCGACGGGCCGTCTCCGGCCTCCTCCTCCAGCTCGAGCACCCGTTCGGCCAGAAAGTGGAGGAAATCTTCCACCACCTGTGGACGTGGCGACGGGCCCACCGGAGAATCATCGGGGACCTCGGTGAGCAGCAGGCCTCGCACGTAGGCCAGCACGCCGGGGAAGGTGAGCTCGATGAGGGGACCGCCCTCGAGCTCCTCCTCGCCGGTGACGTTTTCCCACTCCAGGTCGTTCCAGTAGAGGTCCCGGGCCTCCCCCAGGAGATACCTGCGACGCTCTTCGGGGAGAGGGGATCCGTCGGCGGGAGGCGCCTGGAGGGACCGTCCCACCGTCTCCCGCAGGGACTGGCGGCGGGACTCCACGAGCGCTTTCGGTGAGGTGACGCGAGAGCTGGTATCCATGGCCTTGGGATCTCAGGAGAATTCGGGAAACGAGAACGATGAAGGACCGGCGGACCCTCCCGTGGGGTCCCGCCGAACAAACAAGTACACCACGACTCCGCGCCAGGCAAGCAACGGTGTCCAAAAAACCCGTACTCCCCCGACCCGTGATCAGAGACTGCTCAGGCCCTCGACCAAAAAACGGCCCCCCCGTGCGGGTGCGCGGGGGGACCGCAGGCCCGTACGTTTGCGGCGCATCGGGCAATCCGTCTGCAGTGCCGGAGGAGGGACTCGAACCCCCGACTCGCGGATTATGATTCCGCTGCTCTAACCAACTGAGCTACTCCGGCCAAATGAGCAAAAAAGGCTACCGTCGGCGGAGGCCCATGTCAAGGGTCGGAGGGGTCCTCCCGGTCGGCGTCGGGATCGCCGGTATAACGGTAGAGCATCTCCCCGTCGCGGATCATACCGAACCGTTCCCGGGCCAGGGTTTCCAGCGTCCGGTCATCGTGTTCCAGCGAGTCGGCCCTCAGGGCCAGCGAATCCGTGACGGCTCGAAGCCCCTGGAGCTGCTCCGTGGCCTCCTGGGTCTCGGCCTGAACGGCCCGGAGATCCACGACCGTGTACTCGCCACCGAAGAGCGCATAGTACCCCGCAACCACCAGAACCGCGGGAAAGACGAATCGTCGGAGCATATGGCTCAATCCAAGAGCCCCCGACCGGGGTACTCGGCCCGGGTGCCCAGTTGTTCCTCGATGCGAAGAAGCTGGTTGTACTTGGCCACCCGATCGGTTCGGGAAGCGCTTCCGGTCTTAATCTGACCCGATCCGGTCGCCACCGCCAGGTCTGCAATGAAGACGTCCTCGGTCTCGCCCGAACGATGGGAGATGACCGAGCGATATCCGGCCCGGCGGGCGGTCTCGATGGCCTCCAGCGTCTCGGTGAGGGTTCCGATCTGGTTCACCTTGATGAGGATGGCGTTGGCCACCCCCTCGCGGATGCCCCGCTCCAGGTAGCGGGGATTGGTGACGAAGAGATCGTCACCCACGAGCTGCACCCGGTCTCCGGTGGCCTCGGTGAGGGCCTTCCAGCCCTCCCAGTCGTTTTCGTCCAGGGCGTCCTCCAGGGAGGCGATGGGATACCGATCCAGCCACTGGCTCCAGAAGTCCACCATTTCGGCAGCGTCCCGCCGCTGGCCGGAGGACCAGTGGAAGGTGTATTCGCCGTCCCGGAAGAACTCCGATGCGGCGGCGTCCAGGGCCAGGACGATCTCGTCACCCGGTGTGTATCCCGCCTTCTCGACTGCTTCCAGCACCACCTCCACGGCCTCGTCATTGGAGCCCAGGTCCGGCGCGAACCCCCCTTCGTCGCCCACAGCGGTGCTTCGGCCCTGCTCCGCGAGGACCTTCTTCAGGTGATGGAAGACCTCCACCCCCATCTGAAGTCCGTGGGAGAAGGTCTCGGCGCCCACCGGCATGATCATGAACTCCTGGATGTCCACGTTGTTGGGGGCGTGGGAACCTCCGTTCAGGATATTCATCATGGGGACGGGAAGAAGGGTGGCGTCGTCACCGCCCAGAGCTCGGAAGAGAGGAAGCTCACGGGCCGAGGCCGCGGCCCGGGCGGCGGCCAGCGACGCGCCCAGGATGGCGTTGGCGCCCAGTCGTCCCTTGTTGGGGGTCCCGTCGGCCTCCACCAGGAGGCGGTCGACCTCGGTCTGATCTGCGGCGTCGTGACCCTCCAGGAGCCGACGGATCTCTCCATTCAGGTGGCCCACGGCCTTCCGGACTCCCCGCCCCAGGTATCGGTCCCGATCTCCATCCCGCAGCTCCACCGCCTCGTGCTCGCCCGTGGACGCGCCCGAGGGCACCGCGGCTCGTCCCACCACGCCGCCGGCGAGTTCCACCTCGGCCTCCACCGTGGGATTTCCCCTGGAATCCAGGATCTCCCTTCCCCGCACGTTCCGAATCTCCGATCTGCTCATGACTGTTTTCCTGGTTTGGGTTGGTTGGACACTCCATCCACCGAGTCGGCCTCGTCGGCAAAGGTGCGGTCGGCAGCCTTGAGCTGGAGCACCGCCTCGCGTCCCTTTTGCATCAGACGGTTCCGGTCCGTGTGGACCAGCCCTCGCGTGGGGATGGGCTCCCCCACCCGGATCCGTATGTGCCCCGGCCGAATCCGAAACGACCCCTTCGGCATCA
>SKVI01000023.1 GCA_007129525.1 Gemmatimonadota bacterium
GTCGATGGAGCGATCGCGAGTGTATGCAGACATGGTCGTCGCCATTGTTGACGTGTCGAACGGACTCCAGGTATCGATCTGTCAGAGGAGCAGAACCCGTGCCTCCGCTGGCCTTCCCGCCCGGCCCGGCACTTCCATCGGCCGAAAGGTCCTGCAACCGGAGGGTTTTGCCCGGATCCGGTCGACCACGGATGGGCTGCGGCCTCCGCTGCCCTCCGTGGGCTCGCCCCTGGCACGTCGCACCGCTTCTTGCAGTGTGCAAGGACGAGATCCGGTGGCCGGTGGGATCCGGCCCGAGCTCCGGGTGCGGGAACCGAAACGGGTGATCAGGGCACACCGGAGCGGGTGACGGGGGCTCCCGGAGCTGATACCATGACGGGCGCCGGTGCGCATGAGCGCCAGGCACCCACAGCGGCAAGGGGTCAGCGGATCGCCGTCATGCGACCATCGACCAATCACCAGGGGACTGGGACCACCAGGCATGAAGATTCTCGTTACCGGACACGCCGGTTTCATCGGCTCGCATCTCACCGACCGACTGCTGGAGGATGGCCACGAGGTCGTGGGGATGGACAACCGCGATCCCTTCTATCCGGCACCCATCAAGGAGCGAAACCTGGCCCGGGCCCGGGACCACGGGGGGTTCCTGGACCTGAACGAGGACATCTGCCAGGCGGATGCCTATGAGCAGGTCCCGGACGACGTGGAAATGGTGGTCCACCTGGCGGCCCTGGCCGGGGTGCGGCCATCCATCCAGCGTCCCCGACGCTACCAGGAGGTGAACGTGGGGGGGACCACGCGCCTCCTGGAGTTCGCCCGTCGCCGGACCATCGAGCGCTTCGTCTTCGCTTCCTCCTCCTCCGTGTACGGGAACAACGACAAGGTCCCCTTCAGCGAGGATGATCCGGTGGACTATCCCATCTCCCCCTACGCCGCCACGAAGCGGTCCGGGGAGTTGTTGGCCCACACCTACGCCCACCTCTTCGGACTGAGGCTGATCTGCCTCCGCTTCTTTACCGTCTACGGCCCCCGCCAGCGCCCGGACCTGGCCATCCACAAGTTCGCCCGGCTCCTGGACCACAACGAGCCGATTCCCATGTACGGAGACGGCACGACCCAGCGGGACTACACCTACATCGACGACGTCATCGAAGGAGTGGAGGGTGCGCTTCGCTGGACCGGCACGGCGGACCCCGGCGCCTTCCAGATCGTGAACCTGGGAGAGAGCCGGACCATCAGCCTGTCTGAGATGATCCGGATCATGGGTGAGGAGATGGGGGTGGAGCCGGAGATCGAGCGGCACCCGCCCCAGCCCGGTGACGTGGAGCGGACCTGGGCCGACGTGACCCGGGCCCGGGAGCTCCTGGGCTACGAACCGCGCACCGGATTCCGGGAGGGCGTCCGCCGCTTCGTCCGGTGGTATCGGGAGGAAGCCGCCGGGGCTTGAATCCGCCCTGCGGCATGGCGATCATTTCGCCCGAGCCGGGTTATAAGATCGTGCGTCCCGGGTCGTGTGACCCGGGTTGGTGCTTGCGGGCGGGCGCCCCAGAAGGTCTTGAGGGCCGACGCCCCGGAGTCCCCTCGCGTCCAGGACATCACCTCGAGGTTTGCTGCATGACCACATCTTCTGACCGTCGGCCGTGGAGCGTAGCGGGAATCCCGACGGCGTTGCCGGGCTCCAGCCTCCGGGCACTCATGGCGGCCGGTTTTCTGTTGGCGGTCGTGGTGGCGGTCCTGTCGGCCTGTACGGCGGCGGGCTCCGACCATGACGCGGTGCAGCGAGGAGACGAGGCCTTCGCCCGCGGCGAGTATTCCGAGGCCCTCTCGGAGTACCGGCTGGCCATGCGCCAGGGGAGCGACGATGTCGAGGTTCTGACCCGAACGGCCCACGCCTATGCCCAGGTGGGTCGGATCGACGAAGCGCTGGACCTCTACCGTCGGGCGGTGGCGGAGGACGCAGACGTAGCCGATCTGGCCGCCGCCGATCTTCTGCGGATCGCCCGCCGGGCCACCGATCAGCGGCGCGACGGCATCATGGCGGCCGCGGCGGTGGAGGCGGCGCTGGAGCTGAGGCCGGGTGTAAACCTCAGCGGTCTGGCGCGCCCCCTGGCCGAGCACTTCTCCCGGAACGGACAATATGGGCAGGCGCTGCCCTACTACCAGAAGGCCATGGGCGAAGTAGGCGAGGATCCCATCCTGATCCTGGAAATGGCCCGGGCCCACGAAGAACTGGGGGACTGCGAGCTGGCCCTGACCTACCTGGAGCAGATCTACGACGAGGTTCCGGTCCTGCGACGGTCCGAGGTGGAGTGGCGTCTGGGCCACTGCTCGTTCGAGATGGGCCGTGAGGCGCTGGAGGACGAGCGCCTGGACGAGGCACTGGATTTCTTCCAGGTCACCATCCAAATGGGAGAGCCGCGCAACCGGCTGGCCCAGGCCTGGTTCGACACCGGAGAGATCCTGGCCGCCACGGGGCGCTGCAACGAGGCCATGCAGGCCTTCGATCAGGCCCAGCAGGACGATCTGGGCGGCGCGGCGCTGATTCAACGAGCGCAGGAGCGCCTGGACGCGATCCGGTTTCGTCGGGGTGGGGACGGCCCCTGTTGAGGGCTACGGCTCCCTCCGTCGACACGCGCGGCTCCTTCCCCGACACGCGCGGCACGTCCCGCGGGCCCTCACGGGCCGTCGCACGGGGCCCCGCCTCCCCTCTCCTTGTGCCGGGTGCACGGTTCCTTCGCGGGATTCCCTGGTCTGTCCACCGGCAGCGCCAGGTCTTCATGCCGAAATTCCTTCAACGTCACGCGGGAGTTCTGAATCGATGAACGTACCCCTCCTGGACCTGTCGCCGCAGTACGAGAGCATCCGGACCGAGGTGGACGAAGCGGTGCAGCGAGTGGTGGCCTCCCAGTACTTCATCCTGGGACCGGAGGTGGAGGGATTCGAGGCGGAGATGGCCGACTACCTGGGGGTTCCCCATGCGGTGGGCTGCGCCTCGGGCACCGATGCCCTCCTCCTGCCCCTCAAGGCCCTGGAGCCCCGGCCCGGCGACGAGGTGATCATCCCGTCGTTTACCTTCTTTGCCACGGCGGGGGCGGTCTGGAATGCCGGGTTTATTCCGGTATTCTGCGACATCGACCCGGTGACCTTCAACGTCACGGGCGAGACGGTAGAATCGGTCTGGACCGACCGGACGCGGGCGGTGATTCCTGTGCACCTGTTCGGGCAGATGGCGCCCATGGCCGAGATCAACGAGTTGGCCCGGGAGCGGGGAGCAGTGGTCATCGAGGATGCGGCCCAGGCCATCGGAGCACGGCAGGACACGGGCGCGTCGTCCTCCCCTGGACCGGACTCCGGCTCCGGCGACCGGAGCGGGCAGGTCTTGGCCGGCGCGGTGGGGGACGCGGGTGCCTTCTCCTTCTTCCCCACCAAGAACCTGGGGGGGTTCGGGGACGGGGGGATGGTCAGCTCCCGGGACGAGGCGCTGGCCGAGCAGGTGGCGAAGCTGCGGGTCCACGGTGGCCGCCAGATGTACCACCACGAGATGGTGGGCACCAACTCCCGCCTGGACGCCCTGCAGGCCGCGGTGCTCCGGGTCAAGCTCCCCCACCTGCCGGAGTGGACCGAGGCGCGGCGCACCAACGCCTGTAGGTATCATGGCGGCCTGGAGGAGGTGGATCAGGTGACGCTTCCCGAAACCCTCGAGGGCAACTACCACGTATACAATCAGTACACCGTCCGGGCTCGTCGCCGGGACGAGCTTCGGGAGCACCTGACGGGGAAGGGAATCGGGTCAGGTGTGTACTACCCCATGCCGCTCCATCTGCAGGAGTGCTTCCGGGAGCTCGGCGGACGTGAAGGCCAGCTTCCGGAGACGGAGCGGGCATGCCGGGAGGTTCTCTCGCTGCCCATCTTCCCGGAGCTCGGAACCGAGCGCATCGACCGGGTGGTGGACGAGATCGAGAGCTTCTACAAGGAGTGAGCCCGGGACGTCTTGCGTCCGGAGCCGAGTTTCGCAACCGTTCAGGGCTGTACCAGCCTGGCCACGAGGCCCGATGGACCAGCCCCGTTTGAACCGCGTCGGACCCCCCGGGGTCCGGGGCCCTGGAGTCGATACGGAATGAAGGGACCGAACAACGCTGCACGGAGGATCATCACTACGGTGCTGGGATTGGCGCTGATGATGGTGCTGGTCTCCGCCTGTCGGTCCGCTCCGCCCTACCAGGGCCTCGAGGCAGACGCGGTCTTCGAGATGGCTGTCCAGGCCTTCGAGGACGAAGAGTGGGGTGATGCCCGGGATGCGCTTGAGCACTTCCTGACCACGTACGCCGGCCACGGGCAGGCGGCGGAGGCCCGGATGCTGCTGGCTCGCACGTACTATAATCGAGAGGAGTACCTCTCCGCCGCTGATGAATTTCAGCGCTTCCTCCAGCTTCACCCCTCCCACGGATTGGCGCCGGAGGCCTCGCTGGGCATCTGCCGCAGTTACGTGCAACTCGCCCCCCACCCGCAGCGAGACCAGGAGTACACCGAACGGGCCCGCAACGCGTGTCGGACCACGAGCAACGAGTTCGAGGGCATGAACGTGGCCGAGGAGGCGGATGAGCTCCGGGCCCGGATGACCAACCGCCTGGCCGAGCGTGAATACCAGATCGGTCGCTTCTACCAGCGCCGCAACGCTCACGACTCGGCCATTCTGATCTTCCAGGACCTGGTGGACTTCTATCCGGAGTCGGACTGGGCTCCGCGCGGGTTCCTGGCCCTGTACCGGTCGTACCGGGCCATCCGATGGAACGAGGAGGCGGAGGAGGTCCGGGATCGGCTCCTCTTCCTGTATCCGGATTCCGACGCCGCCCAGGAGCTGCGGGCGGAGGACGACGGGTCCTGAGCACCGGGAAGCCGGTGGATCGGGTGACGGCGAAGCGGGAGCAGGAGGATCCGGGCGCGTCCGACTCCGGGAGGGGCCTGCGCCTGGGGATCATGGGTGGGACGTTCGATCCGGTGCACGCGGGGCACCTCATCGTGGCCCAGGACGTGCTCGAGGCGTTGGACCTGGACCGGATCCTCTTCGTGCCCGCGGCCCGTCCGCCGCACAAGAGCCACGAAGAGCTGACGCCGGCTGCGTTGCGGGCTCGGATGGTCCGGAGTGCCGTCGAGGACGACCCCCGGTTCCAGGTGAGCGACCTGGAGCTCAAGCGCGCCGGAGTGTCCTACACGGTGGATACCCTGGAGGAGCTGCGGGACCAGCATCCAGAGGCTGAGCTCCACCTGATACTGGGAGCCGACCAGTGGGCTGACTTCGGTCATTGGCACAAGCCCCGGCGTATCGTCGAGCTGGCCCACCTGGTTCTCATGACCCGCGAGGGAGACCGGCCGTCGGAGGTGGACGCGGGCTTCACTGATGGTCCGCCGCCGGAGTTCCGGGAACTCAGGGTGACCCGGGTGGAGATCTCCTCCACCCGGATCCGAGAGCGGTTGCGCACCGGTCGAGCCATTCGCTACCTGGTGCCCGAGCCGGTGCGTCGGATCATCGAGGCCGGCAAACTGTATTCGTGAGGGCTGTGACCTTGTGCTCCCGATCCGCTGCGACGGACGCGCACCACGACAGCCGTTCGGGGGGACCCGGAGGGCACCTAGCCAATTGCACCGAGCTCCTGGTTGTGGCCGGGAGGGCTGCGCTATGGACATAAAAGAGATATTCAAGAAGTTATTCGGCGACCGGCACAGCCGAGAGGTCGCCCGCCTTCAGCCCCTCGTAGACGAGATCAACGAGCTCTACGAGGAGTACCACGAGCTGTCGGAGGAGGAGCTGAAGGGCAAGACTGAAGAGTTTCGTGCCTACCTCAAGGAACGGACCGATCCCATCGAGGACCGGATCGCCGAGATCCGGGACACCCGGGCGCAGGAGGTGGATGCCCGGGAGCGGGACCGACTCAGCGAGGAGATCAACGACCTGGAGGAGGAGCTCGCCGCCGAGGTGGACGACGTGCTGGACGAGTTGCTCCCCGAGGCCTTCGCCGTGGTGAAGGAAGCCTGCCGGCGCCTCATGGGGACCGAGATCACGCTGAGCGGGCAGAAGACGGAGTGGGACATGATCCCATATGACGTCCAGCTCGTGGGCGCCATTGCTCTGCACCGGGGGACCGCCGCCGAGATGCGGACCGGGGAAGGAAAGACCCTGGCTGCCACCATGCCGCTGTACCTGAACGCCCTGGCCGAGAGGGGAGCGCACCTGGTCACGGTGAACACCTACCTGGCTGAGCGTGACGCCGAGTGGATGGGCACCATCTACAACTACCTCGGGCTCGAGGTGGGTGTCATCGACAACCACAAGCCCGGGACCGAGGAGCGCCGGGCGGCGTACCGGGCCGATATCACCTACGGCACCAACAACGAGTTCGGCTTCGACTATCTTCGGGACAACATGGTCCACAGCCTGGACCGGCGGGTCCAGCGGGGGCACTTCTACGCAATCATCGACGAGGTGGACTCCATCCTCATCGACGAGGCTCGGACTCCCCTCATCATCAGCGGGCCGGTCGCCCGGGACACCGAGACCGCATACAAGAAGCACAATCCCCTGGTGGCCGCTCTCTACCGGAAACAGATGAAGGTGGCCAGCGAGCTTATCGCCGAAGCCGAGGAGATGCTCGAGGAAGAGGATGAGTGGCAGGCGGCCCACAAGCTGCTGGCTGCGAAGCGGGGGACACCGAAGAATCGACGGCTTCTCAAGATGTTTGCCGACGACCCCTCGATCCAGAACCTGGTGCAGAAGGTCGAGATGGACCTCATGCGCCAGAAACGGCTCCACGAGCTGGACGAGATGCTCTTCTTCGCCATGGACGAGAAGGGGCACAACGTGCACCTCTCCGACCGGGGAATCGACGAGCTTTCACCTGACGACCCCGACGCCTTCCTGATCCCCGACCTCTCCGAAGCGGTTGGGGAGTTGGAGGAGGACGAGGAGCTCACCGAGGACGAGCGGCAGGAGGCCATCGAGGCGCTGGAGGCGGAGTACGCCCGCAAGAGCGAGCGCATGCACGTGATTCACCAGCTCCTCAAGGCCTACGCCCTCTTCCAGAAGGACGAGCAGTACATCATCGGCGACGATGGCTCCGTGGTCATCGTTGACGAGTTCACCGGCCGCCAGATGCCCGGACGGCGCTGGAGCGACGGACTCCACCAGGCGGTGGAGGCCAAGGAGGGAGTGGAGGTCAAAGGCGAAACCCAGACGCTGGCCACCGTGACCATCCAGAACTACTTCCGGATGTATCACAAGCTGGCCGGAATGACCGGGACCGCAGAGACCGAGGAGAACGAGTTCCACCAGATCTACGGTCTGGACGTGCTGGTCATCCCCACCAACCGGCCGGTGATCCGGGAAGACCGCAACGACCTGATCTTCAAGACCAAGAGGGAAAAGTACAACGCCCTCATGGACGAGATCGAGCGGTTCAACAAGATGGAGCTCCCGGTTCTGCTGGGCACCACCAACGTGGACGTCTCCGAGACCCTCTCCCGAATGCTGAAACGGCGGGGGATCCAGCACGAGGTCCTGAATGCCAAGCAACACGCTCGGGAGGCGGACATCGTGGCCGGGGCGGGCCAGCCCGGGGCGGTGACCATCGCCACGAACATGGCGGGCCGTGGCACGGACATCAAACTGGGTGAAGGGGTCACCGATCCCCGCACGGTGGGATGGGCCCGGAGTCGCGGACTGGACGTGGAGGAGCTGAACCCGGTGGACCCGGGGCTGTGGACCGATCTCAGCAACAAGCCCGCCGATCACGTCATTGAATGCGGTGGACTGCACATCCTGGCCTCGGAGCGCCACGAGTCCCGGCGGATCGACCGCCAGCTCCGTGGGCGGGCCGGTCGGCAGGGAGACCCCGGTGCAAGTCAGTTCTTTCTTTCCCTGGAGGACGACCTGATGCGCCTCTTCGGGTCGGAGCGGATTGCCAAGGCCATGGAGAAGTGGGGTGCCGAGGACGGTGAGGTCATCACCCATGGGCTTGTGACCAAGTCCATCGAGCGGGCGCAGAAGCGGGTGGAGACCAACAACTTCGAAGCTCGTAAGAAGCTGCTGGACTACGACGACGTCATGAACCAGCAGCGAGAGGTCATCTACGACCTTCGGCTCTTCGCCCTGGAGGGGGGGCAGCAGCTGCAGGGCGAGGTCTGGGAGATGATCCAGACGGCCACCGAGGAACTGGTGGAGGAGTTTACGCCGGAGGACGTCCACTTCGACCTCTGGGAGCTCCACACGCTTCGGCGCAGGCTCCTCATGGACCTCTTCCTCCTGGTGGATGAGCTGCCGGAATCGGAGGAGGACGAGGCGGACTTCGTCGATCGGGAGGAGATTCTCGAGGTGGTCATGCCGGCCGCACGCACGCAGTTCGAGCGGAAGATCGAGGGCTTCGGTGAACACTCCGAGCGGCTCCAGAGCTGGCTCCTCCTCTCCGTCATCGACGACAAGTGGAAGGATCACCTCTACGACCTGGATTCCCTGAAGGCCTCCATCGCCTTCCGGGGATGGGGACAGAAGGACCCCCTCATCGAGTACAAGCGCGAGGCCTACGACATGTTCGTGGACCTCATGAAGGACATCCGGAAGACGCTCACGAGCCTCTTCTACCGGGCCCAGGTGGGTCAGCCCCAGGAGCGGCGTCCCCGCCAGCCGCAGCGCCTCTCGTACTCCGGGCCCACCGAGGGTGGCGGAGAGACCAGCGCCGCAGCGGCCGCGGCCAGACAGGCCCAGGGGCGCACGGGGAGAGGCGGGTCGCGCCTGGATCCCGTAGGCGTCGCCGCTGCCGCCCGGACCGGCGAGCCGTCCGGGGGCCCGGATCCCTCGGAGCTTCAGACGAACCGTGGAGAGGAGCAGGCTCCGAGAGAGCCCATCACGGTGGAGGACGAGCCCGGACGCAACGACCCCTGTCCCTGCGGGAGTGGAAAGAAGTACAAGAAATGCTGCGGGCGAGTGGCCTGATCCGGAGGCCTTCAAACTCGAGCGGCCGGATGTGCCCCCACCCTCCACCCGCTCTCTTCCGCCACGGGGTCGTGGCTTCGGTGCGGGAGCGCGTCACTACGTCCTGGCCTGTCCTGGTGGCGGTTTCCGCGCTATGGCTTCTGGTAGCGTGGATGCCGGAGGAACTCGGGGCCTGCGAAACGGAGGCTGCCTCCACACCGCCCGTTCAGGCGTTCCTCCTGTGCGCGCCGGATTCCCCGCCGTTCGTTCCGCCCTTTTCCGCCTCGGCTGGAGAGAGGGAGGCCACGGTCCGGGGCGATTCGGCCCGCTATCTCCTCATCCACCTCGATGGGGTATCATCGGAGGTGTTCCTCAGCGAACTGGAGGCCGGGAACCTTGAGAACCTCCGGGATTTCTTTTCCGACCGTGGGATCATCGGCCACGGGGTGACCTACTACCCGCCCTTCACCTCAGCCGTGGTGAAGCGCATGCGACACGCTCAGCCCATCCACGAGGGAGAGGTCATCGCGTGGGGTGTGTATGATCCGATCCAGGAAGCCAATGAAGGTCGCGCCCGGGTGCTTCGCCGCTATGCCAGGACGGTTCCCCGCCGGGCCCGAGGCAACTTCTTTCTCGGGTTTCCCTTCATGGATCACCTGGCGGGAATGGCCATGTGGAATTCTCCGGAGCTGGTGGAGACATACGGAGTCATGGAGTACTACTGGTTCGGCACCGATACAGCCGGGCACATCTGGGGCGAAAGCGCACAGCGCCGAAACCTTCGACGGTTCGACCGTTACTTCAGCCGAATGGTGGCCAACCTTCCCGATGACGTGAACGTGGTGGTGTACGCCGACCACGGCATGACCTTCGGCGAGGTCTTTGACTATGACCAGGAGGTGGCGGACTTCCTGGACGGCCGAGCTCGAAACTACACCTATCCCCATGTCTACCTGCACGACCCGGAGGATCGCGCTGAAGTGGCCCGCGAGATCGTCCGTCGGACCTGGCAGGACTTCGCCTTCTACGAGGATGAGCCCGGCCGCATCGTGGGATTCGGGCCGGAGGCACGGTTCGCCTTCCACCGGGAGGGCGACGTCATCCGCTACGAGCACGATGGAGGTGATCCGTTGGGCTACGGCGATCTGGGATATGCCGGCGAGTACCTGGAGCCGGATGACTGGCTCGCGCTGACGCATCGAGCGGAGTTTCCCTTTGCGCCGGTGCGGGTCCTGGAGCTGTTCGACAACGATTTCGTCGGGGATGTCGTCGTGGTGCTGAACGACAACCCCAAGGCCGGACCCTGGGTCTACGCCGGAAACCACCATGGCCTGAAGGCAGCCGACATGAACGTTCCCGTACTGGTCCGCGGCCCCGAGCTCGAGCACCTCTATGGGCAGGACTACGTCAGAATCGAAGACGTCCTCGAGCGAGCGTCCCCGGACCCGTTCAAGGCCAGGCCGCCGTCCCGCGAGCTCCACTCGGCAACGCTCTCGGTGCGCGACGACGACGGTCCGGCTGCTGGCGCCGAGTTCACCTTCTCCCCCCGATACCGCCTTCAGGTGGGTGCTGAGGTAGGGCCCGAAGTCGCTTCCCAGGTCTGGACCTCGGCAGATTTCCTGAGCGGATACCTCTCCCGCTTGTGGCTCGGCGTGGGGATCCGGGACGACCCGGACCAGCGGCCGCTGGCCCGGATGGACTACCAGTTCCGGGTGCGTCGCATGGGCGTGGATCTCCGACTCACCACCGGAGAATCCACCCGCCTGGATCTCTTCTACAGGCTCAACAGGCATGTGGACCTGAAGCTGCGGGACTTAGAGGCCGTGGGAATCCGGACGCGGTTCTGACGCGACGCGGGCCCCGACTCCCAGCGTAAGGGGATGAAGAACGCCGAGCGGCGGTTCACTCATCCTCCTCCTGAACCCCTCCGTTCTGTCCGGAGGTGGTGTTGGTAGCGCGGTGCGGTCGTCCCCTCCGTCCTGGTTCCGGCAGGGTCCGATTTGACCATGGTGAAGTCCCGGCCGACCCACTCTGTTTCGATCCACGCTGCAGAGCTGCAAGATCCCGGGCCAAGAGCGCGCGGGGGCGGATGCGACTGCGAGACGTGGCGGGGGCTCACGGGCCCGGCGAGGGAGACCGCTCACGACTGGAGGAGTCACGATGGGGGAGAGGGGGGACCGGAACCGGACGCAGGGCGAGGAGGGCACATCGCAAGGCCGCCCACGGGAGAGACCTCGGTATGCCGCTGGGGAGGAACTGCCGGATGACGTCGAAGCGGATGAGGAAGCCTGCGAGGCCTGGCTCGTTCGAGCGATCCGGAAGGCCCGGTTTCCGGCCGGGGCGCCACGTCGCTGTCCGCGGTGTGGCTCGTCCGAGACCATCCGGTGGGGACGATTCAAGCACCGGCAGCGCTATAAGTGCCGCTCTTGTGCTCGGACCTTCAGCGACCTGACGGGCACGCCATTCGCCCACTCAAAACGTCTGGGCCTCTGGCTCCGTTTCGGCGAGTGCATGGCTCTGGGGAGCTCGGTGAGGAAGAGTGCGCGCAGGGTCGGAATCGACAAGGATACGGCGTTTCATTGGCGTCACCGACTGGCGGCGGCATTTGATCGACCGCGCACTGAAGAGATGCGCGGCGTATGGGCGGTCTGGGACGCGATCCTTCCGCATTCCTACAAGGGGCGGAGACCTCCGGACCGGGCGTCCCGGCGAAAACGCGGGCGGCTGTTGGATCCGCTCCGTCCGTTGCACGTGCACGTCCTCTTCCTCTGCTCCGACCGTGACCCCAACTGGGAGTTCGTGACCGTCATCTCAAGGAAGATCCATCCGACGGACGACGGGTTGGAGGAGAGACTGGGGCCGCTTCTCGCCCCGCATGCCAGTCTCATCGTACCCCTCCACCGGTGTCGTGATTTTGCGGCCTTCGCGTACACGCACCGCCAGAAGCTCTTCGACCCCATCGGAAGGCGGAAATCGACCTGGGCGCTACTCAATCGTGGAAGGAGAGGGCGCATTCGAGCCCGAGGGCGAACCCTCGAGCCTTCGTCGAACGGGAGGGAGAAGCGCCACCATCGGGCAGGAACTGACGAAGGTCGATCCGCGCAGCATGCGCCTTTCGGGGACAGCATCGAAGGAGAGGCAACGAGAGATCTGCGCCTGGAGGCGCCGGACTCGACGGGGAATTCTCGCGAGCCGGAAGGGTTGGATGGTGACGAGCTGACCGAGGAGACGGCCTGGGCGTTGCATTCCAGAGCCTGGCGCCTCAGGCAGACCTGGAAGTCCTGGATGCGGAGGTTCCGTGGAGTCGCCTCCCGATATCTTCACTCGTACCTGGCGTGGCATCGACAGCTCGTGGCGGCCCTGCGAGCCATTCCGCATCATCTGCCGGTGGCTTCCATACCAGGGCCACTGGACATCCCTGGCAGGACCGGCCGACCCACTCCAGGGGGAGGTGTACTCATCCCGCCCCGCGGGTTGCCGAATGCCTTGAGGCGCTCGGTTGGCCTGGAGCTCCTGCTGGCCAGCGTGAGGCGGGAGTGGGAGGCCCTGGAGAGGACACAGCTCTGCGCGGCGTGACGGTGGTAGGCAGTAGCCGTAGGACCAGGGTTTCCTCCATGCGGCGGGATGCCTTCGCCGTTGAGGCTTTCCAGCAACCTGATCGGAAAGGGAGGGGCGGCCGCGCCGGAGGCGGGTGGAGGACTCGGCTCTAAGCGTCCACCCACAGCGCCCGGGGACAGAACGGAGGGGGGCCGGACGGCACGTGGAAGGGGAACGGGTAAGGGCCCCATGGCCCCGGTTCGCGCCCGCTGTTGTGTTCGGCGTGGCCGGCGTTCGGTCTTGGGCTCCGGGGCAGCCGGTCGAGGGGGAACTCAGTACTCCGATACGCTTTTCAGGACCGTACGTACACCGTTCGAGAAGTGGACAGTGAGCGTGCCGGTCCTGGGCTCGGGAACGATGGCGTCACCGGTGCGGATGATGCCGAAGACACGGCCGTCCGGTCCGTCCCGTAGGAGAGCCAAGGGGAAATCATCGGCGTTCCATTGCACTCGGAGTCGGGCGGCGCCGGGGGCGCCTTCGGGCCCCTCCACTCCCACCCGCTCTACCTGGAGGTCGGGATCCTGGGTGAACCGCTCTTGCCCCGGCGCACCTGCGGCTCCGCCGTCCGTGCCTCCCGAGGTGAGCTCTGCCGTGCCAACTGGCGACTCCAGGACGATCCGGTCCACTGCGTTGCGGGCGGTGTCGTCGAGGGCAACGAACGTCGTGAACTGTCGCAGGGTCGGGTCATCGACGTGGTCCACCGGCAGTCCCTCGACGCTACGCTGGAAGAGGACTCCTCCCTGAGCGTCCAGCCCCCGGATCACGGCGTCTTCGCCGTGGACGGGGACCTCGCGGCTACGGAGCGCAACGGCTGGACGCAGTCGCGGGCCCTCGTCCCGGCTCCAGCTTCCCCAGACCAGAAGGCCTTCCGTGGCCGGGCCCGGTGTGGCCATGGGAGGAGCGCCGACGGGGCGTGCCTCGCGCATGGCCAGGACGGCGGAAAACGTGTAGTCACTGGACCAGACCGGGACGCAGTAGGACATGATGTCCCGGGAATTCCCGGAGCTTGAGATGAGCCGGTCGGAGGCGATGGAGTACCCGGTGGTCCCGATCCGGGCCCCCTCGTACTCGAACCCGGTAGGCCAGTTGTTGTCGATGCCGCCGGCCCCGCCACAGGGCGCGTGCCAGCGCCCGAAGTTATGCCCGAACTCATGGGCGACGACTCGGGCGCGGGAGCTTTCGGCGTCGTGTGACACGGCCGCCAGCGCCGACGAGTTCGGGTTCTGGGCGACATACGCGATGCCGGCAATGCCGGGGCCGCTCTGCCGCCGCAGGATCCCGTGGTAGTAGCGCTCGAGGGCCGAGGGGTCATCGCTTCCATCGGCCATTCGGAGTGCGTGGATTTCCTGGAGCAGGTCCCTCCAGCCGTCTCCCTGGTCGCTTCCGGAAAGGGGAGACGCATCGCTTACGAAGGTGTCGGGGCGGATGATGGCGTCGTGGCTGCCAATGGGGAAGAGGTCCAGCGTGGTGGACATGTAGTCGTCGAGATTCCCCGGGTTCAGATCGGCCAGGGTACCCAGGGAGGTGCTCTCGATGGCGACGAAGGTGGAGCGGAACGGAGCTGTGGCCCGGGTTGTCGGTCGATGGATGCTTCCGTCGATGGGCCAGGTGAGGAGACTCCGGTCAACCACCGTGATGTCTTCGTCCTCATCGATGTGCACGCGGAAGCCGAAGTCCTGGCCCACCAGTTCCGGCGGGACGGTCAGGTTCCACGATGCGGTGGCGTCATCCGCATCAATGCTCGTGGGCGTCGAGCCCGTGGGGGGCTCCACAACCTGGGAGTAGACCGCACCACTCCCGTGGAAGAACTCGACCCGGATCCGGGGCGCGGCATCGTTGGCCTGGTTCGCCTGCAGGAAGATGCGCGCCAACCCTCCCCGGCCCTCCAGTAGCGGGAGGGTGGCCGGGAAGGTCTGGCTTCCCTGATTCACGTGGGCATCTACGACCTCGATCTGAAACCCTTCGTCGGCGAATGCCGAGACGGTTCGGGCGGGAGCCCCCTGGGCGTCGATCCGGACCCGGTTCCATCCCGTCGACGGTCCCAGCACCCACTCCTGGGCGATGGCCAATCCCTGAGTGTCGGTGAGGACCTCGTCCGGGGTCACCGAGCCGTTGCCCTCCACGATGGTAAAGGAGACGGTCTCACCAGAGACCGGCGTGCCGTCCTCGTCCACCAACCTGACCCCGGGAGGTTCGCTGACGGGGAAGCCGGCGGCACCCTGCTGATTCTGGCCCTGTACGATCTGGAGGGCTCGGATGACTGCTTCGGAAGCCTCGGCCTGGAAGATGACGGAAGCCACGCCGGCCAGGGTGGCTTCCACCCGGTTGTCTCCGGCTTCCGGTCCCAGGGTCCAACTCTGGAGGGCGGCGATCCCCTCGGCATCGGAGCGGGCTGGAGAGCCCTCCACGCTTCCTCCTCCCTCCACCACCTCGAAGGTCACGTCGAGACCTTCGAGGGGATTGCTGAACTCATCGGTGACCCGCACCGCCGGCGCCTCCGGCACGCCCTGGGAGGCGGGGGCGACCTGCCCCTGTCCCTCCACCACCACCAGCTTGGCGGCATCTCCGGCCGCGGCTTCGACCTCGAGCACTGCGCGCCGGGCATCGTCGGCGTAGACCTCCAGTCGTTGGGTTCCGGCTGTGGGACCCAGGATCCAGTCAAGCGTCGTGCGGCCAGCCTCGTCGGTGGTTGGCTCCGGCGGGACGACCTGGCCGCCGCCGGTCACCACGCGGACCTCGAGCTCCGTGTTGGCAACAGGGTTGTCGAAACGGTCCCGTACCTCGACGACCAGCCCCGGGATCGTTTCCCCCACCTGTCCCTCGGTGGAGCCCATCTCCACCACATCCACCGAATCGGGGACATCGGCTCGGGCCGTTACGTCGAAACGGACGGTGGTGAGCCCTTCGGAGCTGGCTTGCATCGACTGGATGCCCGCCACGGGACCCAGGATCCAGTCGCCAGGGGAGGCCCGTCCCTGCGGGTTGCTCACGGCGCTCGGCTGCTCGACGGCGCCATCGCCTTCCACCACCTCGAAGGTGACGGTCACTCCCTCAAGCGGATTTCCGTACTGATCGGTCACCGTGATCCGGGGCAACACGTTCACAGGCGAGGCCACGGTAGCGACGGTCTGGTGACCCACCGGATTGCGGAGCGAGTCCGGCGGGCCAGGCTGGCCCGCTGCTCGGAACTCCACCGAGCCGACTCCTGAAACGGACGCGGCCACGGCATTGTCGCCGACGGTGGTGTCCAGAGTCCACTCCTCGAGAGCCACCATCCCGGAATCATCGGATCGGGTGACTCGGTCCGAGATCTGACCCCGACCCTCCGTGATGGACCACTCCACGTCGATCCCCGGAGCCGGATTTCCCCTGCGGTCCAGTACGCGGACGCTGGGGGACTCCCCGGAGCGCTCTCCCACCGTTCCCTCCTGGTGCTCGGCGCTGAGCGGCTCCAGCGAATCCGGCTCGCCGAAGAGGAGCGGGTCCCCGTCGTCGCAGCCTGCCAGTGCTCCCAGAAGGAGTGCGAGGAGGAGGCCTGTGCCAAGAAACCTGTACGCGATCATCGGCCGATCCCCACGGCAATCCGTATGCTGTTCACCGGTATGGCCTGCTGGAAATCAGGCTCGTCGAGCCGAGCGACCAACCAACCTACCTGGAGGCTGACCGAGCCCAGCAGAACGGGACGGCGAGCCGCCAGGGTCAGAAGGGCTCCGGTGACCTCTCGGGAAGGCCCGACATCCAACTCCTCCTTGTAACGCGCGAGGCCTGCCCAACCGGAAAGCGCCACCGGACCGAGATCGATGATGTGCAGGGCTGGACCCGCGGCCAGGAGGGTCGACCGGTAGTCGTTTCCGCTCCCCATCTGACCCGTGGCGGCAGCTCCGAACCGCCCGCGTAGCAGCGTGGCCTCGAGGCCGGCGAAGGGGTGCGAGTCATTGCCCAGCCCGCGGCTTCCGACAAGAGCCGTGAGATGCCAGTGAAGTTGAGATCCCGATGAGCGTCGGCCTTCGGCCGGGTTGGAGCCCTGACGGGTGTCCGGAGGGGATTCAACGGCCGACACCACCGGCAGTTCGAAGGTTGCCTGGGCGTTCACCCCTGCCGGAGCCATGACGAAGTAGACGCAGGCCAGTGCGCCGACGGCGATTCCGACAGCGGATGGGAAACCTGGAAGACGGAGGAGTGGGCGCATGTGAGGTGTCGGAATGGGAAGGGGGCTTCGGCCCGTCCCACTCGTCAGGAACGTGGCTACGCCCTCTGTGGGGAGGGGCCCTTCGTATCGAAGCTGCCGAGAAATACGGCACTTCGACGATTGAACCTTACTCCAAACGTGACGACGTGATGACCGGGGGGCAAGACGTTCTTCGACTCCGCAACGGTTCCGGAAGGGCAGGTCGCGGGCGTCGCGATGTGACCGCTTCACCCATCGCCGAGTCCCGGGCCCTCGAGTAGAGTCCGGTCACGAGGACGTCCGTGCGGTTGCGGCAAAGCCGTTGAAGCGCGAGCGATTCCGGGCTGGGGGCTGGGCGAACCGCGTGCGGCCCCGTGGCTCGTTGAACCGGTCTACACCAGGTCCCAGATGAAAAGCTCCCAAGAAGCCACCGAGGGTGGTCCCAGCAGGTCGTCGTCCAGACAGGAGTATCCATCGGTGCGTGAGATGCCCTCCCGGCAGCGTCCTCGGGAACGGCTTCGGGATTCCGGTGTGCGGGCTCTTTCGGTGAGAGAGCTCCTGGCGTTGGTGGTGGGGTCGGGCGGCGTGGGAGGCTCGGTCCTGGCCCTGGCCGACCGGCTGCTCAAGTCGTCGGGTGGGCGTCTTCGGGGTCTGGGTGCGGCGGAACCTGGAGAACTGGAGGCCCTCCCGGGCGTCGGGCGCGCCACCGCCGGGCGGATTGTCGCTGCCCTGGAACTAGGCCGGCGAGCCGCCGAGGAAGAAGAACCGGATCGTCCGAGGGTCCGGGGCCCGGCCGATGTGTACCGGATCATGGCGCCTCGCCTGCGGGATCTTTCTCACGAAGAGTTCCACGCGTTGCTGCTCAACACGCAACACCGAGTCCTGCGGGACGTGACGGTGACCCGGGGCATCCTGGACGCGTCACTCATCCATCCGAGGGAGGTGTTTCGTCCCGCGATTCTGGCCAGCGCCGCTGCGGTGATCCTGGTGCACAACCATCCGTCCGGCGACCCCACACCCTCTCCCGAGGATCGCGCGGTGACCCGTCAGATCTCCGAGGCCGGCAAGGCCGTTGGGATCCGTGTCCTGGACCACGTGGTGGTGGGGGAGGGAAGGTGGAATTCGGCGAGTTAGCGTAGACGGGGGATTTCCGAGTGACCGACGCCATCCCGGCGTTCGGGGCATTGAACGAGCCGGACCCGTGCCTCCCGCGGCGGGGTAGGGGCACTTCATGTCCCAGTCCGCCCTTCGACCCGGATCCGCCGTGACCGTTCGATGCCATGCGCGACCCAAGCGCCGCCGCCGTTCTGTCGTTCTCGCTTTTGTGGGGTGCCTCCTGATTCTCCTGGTTCTGCCCTCCTGTGCGACCCTCCAGTCCCTCACCGCTCTCTCCCAGGTGCGTTTCCAGTTGGACCGGGTGAGTGAGTTGCACCTGGCCGGCGTTCGCCTGGACGACGTGCGGGGCTACGAGGACCTGTCGGTGATGGATGCGGCCCGGATCGGATCGGCGCTGGTGAACCGGACCCTTCCCCTGGACGCCGTGGTCCACGTGGGTGCGGACAACCCGGGCGACAATCCGGAGGCGCGCCTCCTGGCTCTGGATTGGACTCTCTTCCTGCGTGACCGGGAGACGGTCAGCGGAGTCCTGGAAGACGAGCTGGTCCTGCCGGCGGGTCAGCGGACCGACGTTCCAGTGCGGGTGCGGATGGACCTCCTGGAGTTTTTCGAGGGAGGCACCCGGGACCTGGTGGATCTCGCTCTGGCGCTCGGGGGTGTTGGACAGGAGCCGGTGGACGTCCGGTTGGAGGCGCTTCCCACGATTCAGACCCGGCTGGGTCCGATTCGCTACTCCGAGCCGTTGGTCCTCGAGGGCGGAGTCGGGGGGCGCTGACGGCGGCCACCCACAATTCCCGGGGACAGAACAGAGGGGCTCCGGGAGCATCGGCCTTCCGACCGGGTACCTCACTCATTATGAGCCTCCCCATCGACACCCGGACCACCTCCACCCCGACAATCCGGGGACTCCCGCGCCCGCTGGCGCGGGAGTTGGAGGCGTATGCCGGTCGGTTGGACGTGGAGAAGATCCAGGAGGCCTACCGGCTGGCTGAGGAGGCGCACCGGGGGCAGAAGCGGGCCAGTGGCGAGAGCTTCGTGACTCACGCGGTGGAAGTGGCGGTGCTCCTGGCCCAGCTGAAGTTGGATACGGCCTCGCTGGTGGCGGGCCTCATTCACGACGTGGTGGAGGACACCCAGTTCTCGCTCACCGATGTGGAGGACCGATTCGGCTCGGAGGTGGCCGGCATCGTGGACGGGGTCACCAAGATCGGGAAAGTGCGCTTCCGTTCCCACACCGAGCGCCAGGCGGAGAACTACCGGAAGCTCCTGCTGAGCATGGCCGAGGACGCCCGGGTGATCCTGATCAAGCTGGCTGACCGCCTGCACAACATGCGGACCCTGGAGTACCTTCCCCGGGAGAAGCAGAAGCGCATCGCCCTGGAGACCCGGGAGATCTACGCCCCGCTGGCCCACCGCCTGGGGATCGCCCAGTTCAAGTGGGAACTGGAGGACCTGTGCTTCAAGTTTCTGGAACCGGAGGCCCACGAGGAGCTCCGGAGCCTGGTGCAGCAGCGTCGCAAGGAGCGGGAGCGGCAGATCCTGGAGATGCAGCGCCCCATCAAGGAGCTGCTGGAGGAGGCGGGGATCCCCGCCGAGGTGACGGGGCGCCCCAAGCACCTCTGGTCCATCCACCGCAAGATCGAGAAGCGGAAGAAGCCCTACGAGGAGATCTACGACCTGCAGGCCATCCGCGTCATCACCGACTCGGTGCAGAACTGCTACGCGGCGCTGGGGCTCATCCACTCCGAGTTCACGCCCATCCAGGAGCGCTTCCACGACTATATCGCCACCCCGAAGTCCAACATGTACCGGTCGCTTCACACCACGGTCTTCGGTCCCGGGGGGCGACGCTACGAGATCCAGATCCGCACCGAGGAGATGCACCGGACCGCAGAGTACGGGATCGCGGCCCACTGGCGGTACAAGGAAGGGGAGGAGATCGGCACGTCGGACGAGGTGGACGAGGCTCTTTCCTGGTTCCGGCAGGTGCTGGAGTGGCAGCAGGAGGCGTCGGAGCCCGAGGAATTTATGGAATTCCTCAAGATGGACCTCTTTCTGGGGGAAATCTTCGTGTTCACGCCGAAGGGAGACGTGAAGCAGCTCCCGGTGGGCGCCACGCCCATCGACTTCGCCTTTGCCGTCCACACCGAGGTGGGATTCCACTGCGCCGGGGCCAAGGTCAACGGGCGCATTGCGCCGCTCTCGCGGGAGCTCAGAAACGGCGATACGGTGGAGATCCTCACCTCACCCCGGAAGTCACCGTCCCGGGACTGGCTGGCCTTCGTCAAGACGTCCAGGGCCCGCCAGCGGATCCGGCAGTGGATTCGCCAGCAGGAGCACGACGAGTCGGTGAAGCTGGGGCGAGAGTTCCTGGACCGGGAGCTGAAGAAGCTCCGGGTTTCGCTCCCTGGCAACGACAAACTCCAGGAGGCCGCCGCCGACCTGGACTACCCGGACTTCGAGCACGTGCTGGCGGCGCTGGGACGAGGAGACATCGGCCCATCGGCCGTCATCAAGCAGCTCTTCCCGGAGAAGGAGGTGGCGGAAGCTCGACGGAAGGCTTCCTCCCCCCTCCAGCGGATTGCCCGCAAGATCCGGAAAACGGACAAGGGTGTCCGGATCCAGGGCGTGGACAACCTCATGGTGCGCTACTCCCAGTGTTGCCAGCCGGTACCGGGTGACGACGTCATCGGCTACGTGACGGCCGGCAGGGGAGTGTCCATTCACCGCAAGGACTGCCCCAACGTCCTGAACCTCTCCCAGGACCCGGAGCGCAGGGTCGAGATCGAGTGGACGGCGGAGCAGGGGGACCGCTTCTTCGTGAAGCTCTACACCCGGGGCACGGATCGCCGGGGAGTGCTCTCGGATATCGCGCAGGCCATCACGGAGACCGGCACCAACATCCAGCATGCCGACATCCGGGCCATCGACGGCGGGATGATCGGGGAGTTCGTGGTGGAGGTACAGGACCTCCAGCACCTGAACCGGGTCATGAAGAAGATCGGACAGATCAAGGGGGTCGTATCGGTGGAGCGACGGGAGTCCTTCGGCGAATCGGAGCTCCTGGACGTGGACGACGACTGAA
>SKVI01000009.1 GCA_007129525.1 Gemmatimonadota bacterium
GCAGCGCCAGGACGTCCAGTACCGGGAGAGAGGTGAGGACGACGCCTGCTACCACCCCCGCCGCCAGGAGCCATGCGGAGGCCCGGAGGCGTCGGCGGACCCGGGCCAGCGCCTCGGGAGGCGGCTGGGTTGGTGCGTGAGGCGGCATTTCGGCGGACGGTTCGTGGGGTGGGTCCGGGGACCGGTCGGGAGGCGGTCCGTTCACGCGGTGCCCCCCGACGTTTCGGCGATCTCCCGCCCTCGGGCCACGATCTCCTCGAGGATCGACACCAGGTGCCGCCAGCGTGTACGGGGGTTCAGGATGCAGAAGCGGAGGGAGTAGCGACCGGCCAAGCGGGTGGACGAGACCATGGCGTGCCCGTCCTCCAGGAGGTGGTCCTGGATGCGGGTGTTCAGGGCCTCAAGGGCTTCCTCGCTCCACTCCCGGCCGGCGGAGTCTCGGGGGCGGTAGCGAAAACAGACGACGCTGAGGGCCGCCGGGTGAAGGAGCTCCAGCTCGGAGTTGTCCCGGATCCAGGCCTCGGTCCTCTCCGCCAGTTCCATGGCCCCGTCGATGGCCCGGGCCATGGCTCGCCGGCCCAGGGCGTGGACCGAGAGCCAGATCTTGAGGGCCCGGAACGACCGGGTGAGCTGGAGGCTCCTGTCGCCGAAGTTCACCTCACCGTCACGGGTTTCGGTGTCCTGGAGGTACTCCGCCGACACCCGCATGGCCGTCTCCAGCTCGGCGGGGTCCCGGACCATGAGGCAGCCGCACTCGTAGCTCTGGAAGAACCACTTGTGGGGATCCAGCGTCACCGAGTCGGCTTGCCCCAGTCCCGCCAACGCCCCAGCGCCCCTGGTGGTGAGGATGGCGAACCCTCCGTAGGCGGCGTCCACGTGCAGTCGTACGCCCTCGGCCCGACTCAGCTCGGCCAGGGCCTCCAGGGGATCCACGGTCCCGGTGTTGGTGGCGCCGCCGTTGGCGCAGATGAGGATGGGGGTGCGACCTGCCGCCCGATCGGCGGCCAGGGCGTCCCGCACCCGGTCCGGCCTCAGGAGCCGATCCGGCCCGGTGGGGATGATCCGGATCTGGTGCCTCCGGAGGCCGGCGATCCGGCCCGCCTTCCGCAGGGAATTGTGGCCCTGGTCCGATACGTACATGACCGGTTCCGAGGGCCAGCCCGCGACCTCCCGGGCCGTCACCACCGCCAGGAGGTTGGCCGCCGACCCGCCACTGGTGAGGACCCCGCTGGCGCCCTCAGGCATGCCCAGCCACCGACGAAGCCAGTCCAGCACAGTGAGCTCGACCTGGCTCGGACCCGCCGACTCCAGCCAGGTGCCCTGGAAGACGTTGTGGCCTGCCACCAGGATGTCGGCCAGGACCGAGGGCCACGAGGGAGCGGACGGAACGAACCCCAGAAACCGAGGATGGTCGATCCGGCCCGCCAGGGGAAAGATCCTCTGGACGGCCTCGTCCATGAGGGCTTCCACGCCGTCGGACCCCGTCCCCTCTTCCGGCGGCTCGGTGTGGAGGAGCGCCCGGGTCTCTGCTGCCGAGGCGGTCTGCCACGGCCGATCCTCTTCCAGTCCGGCCCACCGGGCCACCAGGTGGTCCACCGCCCGGTAGCCCAGGCGGCGCATGGTCTCGGGATCCGGGGCCATGGCCGGCGGAAGCCCGGGATCACCTTCCCCCGACGGATCGCCACCGTCATCTGCGGGCGCGGAGGGGTCTCCGGAGGGATTCGCGGTGGGACGGTTCGGGGAGGGTGTGGTATCGTGACGGGAACGGCACATCCGTTGACTGGCCTCGGTTCATCGTCTAAGGTTGGCTCGTGCAGCGGCTCTCAGGCTGCTTGCCGGACCGTGCGTAGCATACAATGGAGACGATCATGGCTCAAAGACAGGCCGGGGAGCTCGAGATGAAGGTTCTGGACGTCCTGGACCACCCCCACGGAGGCCGCATCCTCAGGGTGCGCCTGAAGGGGAACGACCTTCCCGTGCCCAAGGAGCTTCGGGGGCTGACCCTCAATGCCACGGGCCCCCGGGGGCAGGAGCGAAGGGTGTCGGTTCGGGGCTTCTCCCTCACCGGTGGGAGGGTGAGCCGGGAGCGCCTGGAAGAGACGCGGCGCCTGGACCTGCACGTGGAGGAGGAGGGTGACGGACCGCCGGTGGATCTCCGGTGGAAGCTCACGCCCATCTGAACCGAACGACGGGAGCAGGGCCCGGAACCGCTCCGGCAGAACTCTGGCAGAACGCCCGGCCCCTTCCGTCAGAGGGCTCCGGACGGCGGCGGGTCGTCGTCCGGCTCTTCCTCCCTGGCGGTGTCCGGATCGAGGAGGTAGCCGGGCCCGTCACGCTCGAAGGTGCGCTGGAAGAAGTCCTGCAGGTTCTCCTCCCAATCGGGATTCTCCCGGGTGAAGCGCTCCCGCTCATCCTCGAATCGGTCCGGCTGGGTGGCCAGGATGAACTCCCGCAAGACCCCGCGCTCGTTGGCGTAGAGCAGCTCGTCCAGGGGGCCGTGGGCCTGGGTGTCGAAGACCGAGCGACCCAGGAGCCAGACGTCTGAGACCCGCTCCAGGATCGCCTCTTCCAGGTCCAGGCCGGCCAGCGTCGGGTCGTCCTCGGCGGCAGGGAGCCATTCGGCCACCTCGCTGCGCTCGGACATGAGCCGGAGGTGAGCGTAGATCACGAAGGGCGGCTCGGCCTCCACCGCGGCACGCTCGTATGCGGTGACGGCCGTGTCCCCCAGCAGCTCGGTGGTGGCCCACGGGTAGGCGGCGGCCGTCTGACGATTGACCCTGATGAGGAAGCTGGGATCCCGCTCGATGTGGTCCAACTGGGGGCGGAGCCATTCCTGCACGCCCTGCATCCGCTCGCCATCGACCTGGATTCGCTCGCCGGTATAGACGATCACCGTCCGGGTCTGGGGAACGGGGGGTTCGCCGGCTCCGCAAGCAGCCAGGACCATGAGCCCCAGAATGCCTCCCACCAGCAGCAGTCGTCCTCGCATTTTCATCCCGGGTCATTCTCCGGTCGGAGTGTAACAGCTGGGGAGCCTTCGCCTGTGTCACCAGGGAGCGTCCCCTCCGATCCTTCCACGACGGTGTCGGCTCGGTGCCCGTCTCCCGTATCAGCGCCCGCTGCGGGTACGGGCCGCCTGATCCGACCCCGACAGCCTTTTAAGGTCCGGAGGCCCGCAAAGGGTTCCCCCGGGACCCGGGGCCAGAGAGTCTGAGCTGTCCCGAACGGGGCCCGCCACGCGGTTCGTCCCCCTTGCCGGTCAGACTCCCTGGTCGTCCAGCTCGTCCAGGAGTTCCACCGCTCGACGGAGGTGGGGGATCACAATGGAGCCCCCCACCACCAGTCCCACCGAGAACGTTTCGAAGAGCTCGGCGCGGCTGACGCCCTCCTCCCGACACCGGATGAGGTGGTAGCTGATACAGTCGTCGCAGCGAAGTACCAGGGACGCCACCAGTCCCAGGAGCTCCTTGGTCCGGGTGGGAAGGGCTCCCTCCCGGTAGGTCCGGTCGTCCAGGGCGAAGAAGCGGCGGATCTCCAGGTTCTCCTCGTCCAGGATGCGCTGGTTCATCCGCTCCCGGAACTCCCGAAACTCCTCCAGGCTCTCGCTCACGACGATTCCCTGGACCCGTCCGGGTCCGGTTCAGATGAGGTGGACGACCGCCTGAAGCTGCGGCCCCAGCGCATCTGCTCGAAGGGACTCCGGCAGCGCCGGCACCAGTAGGTGGTCACCGAGGCATGACCGCCGAAGAGGGAGTGCAGCTCCGTGTCTCGCTCCTCGCAGAAGGGACACGGTGGAGTCCGGGGGAGATCGCCGGGGAGGTCCCCGGAAGGTGCGGTGTCGGTCACGGAAGGCGTCCCGGGCTCACTCTACGAAAAGGGCCCGGTTCCGGTCGCCGCGGGCCCGCTCCACTGCTTCCTCTTCCGGGTGGCCGGTCCCTCGGCCTCGTCGAGGGTCCCAGTCGTTGTCCAGCCTCGCCTCGGTGGGAACGCCGGCGCCCACCCGCTCCAGCAGCGGATCCAACCGCCCGGCCAGGCGATGCTGGAGGGTGGAGGAGGGAAGGATGAGACCCCGGTCCGCCAGTCGCTCGTGGGCGTCATCGCCCGGGGCCATGCACCGCACCGTCGGGGCCAGCATGGCTTCCACCGCCTGCTGGAGATGTGCGTGTCCCTCTCCCTCACCGGTAGCAAGACGCTGGAACCAGGCCTTTCCCAGCGCCTGGTGGAACTCCTCCTCGCCCAGCATCTTCCCGATCCGGCCTCCCAGGGGCTCGTACCCCCCCTCCAGGATCCCCTCCAGTGCCAGGGCCAATGCACCGTCAACGATGACGACGGCGGCGATGAGGTGGGCCCAGTCCGGAAGGGGGTGGTCAAGGGGATCCCAGGACGCGTAATCGGCGGCGTCGCGCTCGTGTTCCAGCTCCACGGGGTCGTCCCCGAAGTCCTTGAGGGCCGCGTAGAGGAGCCGGGCGTGGCCCCACTCATCCTGCGCCATGGACGAGGTGGCGATCCCCCCTTCAATGGAGGGGGCCCCCAGGAGCCAGTCCGAGTAGCGGATCCCCAGAAGGCGCTTGGTATCGGCCAGCCCCAGGACGAGGCGCCGAAACGCGGTCTGGACCTCGGTGGATTCGGCCTTGAGACCTTCCACGGCGCTGGTCACGAGCGACCTCCGGTGTTGGCCCTGCGGTTGGAGGTGGTTGCGCCGGCTCGGGCCTGGGCGAAGGGGCCGTCCGTGCGGTTCACCGGAATGATCTCGGAGCGGGGTACGATGCACATCTCGAACCAGTTCTCCTCGTCGTAGGTCTTCCACGCGTAGACGCGGGCCAGCTCGGCGTCCAGGGCCGAAAGGTAGCCCACGTGGCTCAGGGGGTCGCCCCGGTTCTTTCGGGCGAAGACGTCGAAGACGATTTCTTCCATGAATGCGATGTCCGGTTGGAGTGCGTGGTTGGGAGTCGGGAGATGTGGTGCGTTAGACGCCCACGCCCAGTTCCCGGAGCCGGCGGCGGCCCCGCTCCGATATCATGTCACGGGTCCAGGGCGGATCCCAGACCTCCTGGATCCGGACCGCGTCGATCCAGTGCTCCCGGGTCAGGCGATCCCGGATGTCTTCCCTGATGAACTCCATGCACGGGCACGCGGTGGCGGTGAAGGTGAGACGGATGTGTGCCACGTCGCCCTCCAGGTGAGCGCCGTAGATCAACCCCAGGTCCACGAGGCTGATGGGAAGCTCCGGATCCAGCACCTCGTGCAGCAGCTCCAGGAGAGCGGCGTCGGGGTCGTCGGGTCGCTTCGGCAGTGGATCGGTCCAGAGGTCCCGGCCCCCGCTGGCGTGGGAGCGCACGTGAGCCGGGAGCGCCTCCTGGGAGGAGGGTGCCTTCACCACCGGAAGCGGGCGGGAGGCGGTCAGTTCAGCCACGCCGAAACCTGGCTGCGGGACCGACGAATGGACTCCACGTAGAACTCGTTCATGGGTCCGCGGCCCTTCCACCGATCGAAGACCTCGTCCCACTCGATCTGTCCCTCTTCGAAAAGCCAGCGCTTGGCCTCCGGGTCGTACCTGCAGGGGAAGGGATAGTCGAGCTGGTAGCTTTCGGAGGCCTCGTCGTAGTGGGCCGGCACGTCCAGCCCCAGCGATTCGCACAGGGGTACGGTGGCGGCCATCCAGGTCTGTCGGAGCCCGTCGTTGGTGAGCCCCTTGAGCCGGTATTCGAGCTGGCCCGAGTGGCGCTTCAGCTCATCGGGGAGGCCGAACCACTCCACCGTCATGGGAAACATCCAGTCCACGGCCCGCTGGAGCATTTCCCGGGCCTCGCCGCCGGCGTTGGCCAGCCGCCGCATCCAGACCTCACCGTGCCGCAGGTGGAAGGTCTCTTCCATGTCCACCTTCACCAGTGCCCGCTTGAGGGGACCGTACGAGGTGTTGCGGTGCACGTCGGAGAGGATGGTGATGCCGGCCCGGTCGTAGAAGCCGTTGGCCACCACCAGCTCGGCCCAGTTCTCCAGCGGCTGGTCAAAGCCGTAGGGGTGCTTGAACTCGTGGGGTTCCCGGCCGTACACCAGCTCTTCTTGCGAGACGCCCAGATCTTCCAGGAGCCGATATGCGATGTTTGCGTGGGCCAGTTCGTCCTGAATGATGGCGTGGGCGCTCACCTGGGTGTTGGTGGAGGGGGCGTGGCGAGCGGCCATCCAGTAGGCAGGTGCCGAGATCAACTCGGTGTCGGCCTGCACGGTGAGTTGGACGATGAGGGCCTTTCGGTAGCCCTCGGTCATCTCCTCGACCGTCTCGACGATGTATCCGTCCTGGACCTTCTCCTTCAATTCCGCGTCGGTGAACGGCGGCATTCCCGCCTCCGGTGGCAGAGGGACGTGTGGAACGGGACGGCCCTGTGGCCCCCGTTCGAACGATTGTTCGAATCTCGTGGAAGTTACGCTGCGGCGGCGGTGGGTGTCAAACCTGAAGCCGGGCCTGCGCCGGCTTCAAATACCCAGCGATGACCGGATCAGGGGGCTGATTCGCTCCGGGGTCCAGGGTGGGTCGAACGTAAGCTGAACCTTGGC
>SKVI01000146.1 GCA_007129525.1 Gemmatimonadota bacterium
AAAGCTGTCCATAGCTGATTGGGAACTCTGCATGGGCGGCTGGGCGTCCGTGCAGGATGCTCGCAGGCTCCTCCCTGTTGCGCCTCGGCCCTTGGTTCGCTTTGGCAACGCCGTAAGCGGGTGCGGAGCCCGTTGCTTCACCTCCATCCAGCGCCCGGATCTTCCCAGGTTATCGGGCGCAGCAACCCCGGTGTCCACTTGCACATCGCCCTCAACCCCTGTCTCTCGACGACCTGGACAGGCTCAAGGGCCCCGAAGGAGCGGCTGCCCCAGTCGGATCTCGGCGCCTGGAACCACCGACGGATCCACCTCCCCCTCGGCATCGGCGAAGAGCAGGATCACGGTGGAGCCCAGGTGAAAGGCCATGAGCTCGTCACCTCGATCTACCGGGATCGGCGGATCATAGCTCCGAGACTCCGACTTCCGTCGGCCCTTCCGGTTGGTGACTCCCACGGGTGGAGGGCCGTTCCAGGTGGGATCAAACGCCGATGAGATCCTACCTACGTTGAAGGCACCCACCGCCACCACCGCCACCTGCCCACCCCCCAACCGCTCCGCACCGGGTGGCCGAAGGATGCCCGCCACCAGGCGCTCGTTTCTGACGAAGAGATCCGGAACGGAGCGAACCGCCGGGTCATTCACCGGCAGGAGTCCCCCGGGCTGGGCCCGGGCCCAAGCCACCTCACCGGTCACCGGCGCGTGAACCCGATGATAGTGCCGGGGACTCAGGTAGAGGGTCACGAAGCGTCCATCCTGAAAGGCCTCGGCCGCCTCCGACGTCCCCAGAAGCTCGTCCAGCCGGTAGGCGTACCCTTTGGCCTGCAGGGCTCGGCCGTCCTCTACCACCCCCACCGCGCCCACCACCCCATCCACCGGGCTCGCCGGCGCTGCCGGGTCTTCCGGCCAGCTTCGAACGCCGGGCGCCAGGCGGCGGGTAAAGAAGCTGGACACCGACTCGAACGACTCCGGGGCCTCGGCGGCCTCGGCAAGGTCGGCTCCTACCATGGCGGCGAACCCCCGGATCACCGGACTCCGGAGGAACCGGGGGAGCCGAAGCTCGGCGAGCCGGCCCGTGAGGCGGCTGAGCGCACCCTGGGGGAGCCGCCGAAGCAGGGCGAGGACGGCCCGCCACCGGAGAGGCACCCGGCTCACGCCGGTGTCCCGTCCGGACTGCGGACCCGGTGATGCTCCATGTAGGCCGTCACCCGGTCCGCTTCCTCCTCTCCCAACCACTCCTCCACCAGGTGGAGGGCGGCGTCGATCCCGGCGGTGACCCCTGCGGCCGTGGTGATCCGTCCGTCGGTCACCCAGCGGCGGTCCCGGCGGACCTTCGCGTCCGGCTCAAGCTTCCCGAGCTCCCGGAGGGCGCCGTGCCAGGTGGTGACCTCGCGCCCCTTCAGGATACCGGTGCGTGCCAGGAGGAGCGCGCCGGTACAGACCGAGAGAACATGTCGTGCTCCGGCCACCGCTCCCGGAAGCCACTCCATGATCCGGATGTCTGTGGCCGCTACTGCGGTCTCTCCTCCAGGGATCACCAGGAGGTCCGGACCCTCCGGTGGGTCGGCATCACCGGACGCTCCCGGTGCCTGCGACGGCGGCGCCTCCAGCGGACCGTCAGGTATCACTTCGAGAAACCCCTGGCTGACGACGGGGTCGCCGCCAGGCGAAAGGGTACGCACGTCGAAGGCTCGTCCCTGCCCGGCCACTCTGAACACCTGCGCCGGTCCAGCGAAGTCCAGGAGCTCGACACCGTTCCAGAGGAGCAGGTGGACGGAGCGGGGGGCGGTGCCCGGCACGGGTTCGGGTCCTGGCACAGGCTGGGGTCCTGGCACGGGCTCGGGTCCTGGCACGGGCTCGGGTTCGCTGCCGGGGGTCGGATCGATCTGGGACATGATGGGGAAAATCTGGCCTGGAAGCCGGCGTCCCACCACCCCCGGGGACCCCTGGCCCGCCGCCGCGGTACTTCGACGCGGACGGATTCCCGATCACGACCACCCCTTCCGTCGGAGCCCATGTCCCGCTTTTCGTCACCGGTGGCGTCTGCCCGAACCCACGTCTCCCGCGGCGAGCCTTTCGGCCCTCGGCTTCCCTTCCCACGAATTCTGGCCCTGGCCCTCCTCGTGGGACTTCTGGCGGCGTGCACCCCGCCGGCACCGGCACCACCCCCCACGCCGACCGATGAGCCGATTCGAATCCAGGTGGTCCACAACAGCGACTTCCATGGTCGGCTCATGCCGCAGGTCTCCAACGGAGACACGGTGGGTGGCTCGGCGCTGATGGCAGCTCACCTGGACTCGCTCCGGGTGCGCTTCGACGGACCCACCATCGTTCTCTCGGGAGGCGACATCATGCAGGGGACTGCCATCTCGAACCTGGCCTGGGGACGCCCCTCCATTGACGTGCACAACCGCAAGGGGCTCGATGCGTCGGCCCTGGGCAACCACGAGTTCGACTGGGGGCTGGACACCCTCCGCGTCCGGGTGGGGGAAAGCGAGTTCCACTGGCTCGGGGCAAACGTCTACCTGGAGGGCACCCGGGAGCACCCCGAATGGGCCCGGCCCTGGGTGGTACTGGAGCGGGAGGGCGTCCGCGTCGGCGTCATCGGTGTGGCGCTGGCCACCACCCCCGAAGTGGTCATGGCCGGGCAGACCGACGGACTGGATTTCGGCTCCGAGTCGGAGGCCATCGACCGCTCGGTGCGGGAACTCCGGAATGAGAGCGTGGACTTCGTGGTGGTCACCGGCCACGTGGGGGCCATCTGCGAGTCCCCGGGGGAAGCGCCCCAGGAGCCTTCCCGGGGATGCGAGGGAGGGGCCGTTGAGATCCTGGAGGAGTTGGAGGAGCCGGTGGATCTCTTTCTGGCCGGCCACACCCACCTGCGTAACCTCACGGAGGTGGCGGGCGTGCCGCTGCTGCAGGCCCCCGCCTACTCCGTGGCCCTCACCGTGACCCACCTCGAACGCCGTCCCGATCGTCGGGCGGAGGCCGTGCAGCGGAGCATCATCAGCACCGATGCCCGGAGCGCCGACCCGGACACGGCCATGGTGCGGGTGGTGCGGGAGTGGGCCCAGGCCGTGCGGCCCATCATGGAAGAGCCCGTGGCGCGCTTGGCGGGCCCCATGACGAACGAAGAGCGGCAGCCCCGGGAGAACCCAGCCGGAAATCTCCTGGCCGACGCCCAGCGCTGGGCCACGGGAGCCGACGTGGGGCTGGTGAACAACGGCTCCCTTCGCCGCAGCCTCCCGGAGGGGGACGTCTCCTTCGGGGTTCTCTACGAGTTCCAGCCCTTCCAGAACGAACTGGTCACCATCAGCGTAGACGGCGGTCTCTTCCGGGAGGTCCTGGAATTCGGGCTCACCGACGAGGGGGCTCCCTGGGTGCATCTCTCGGGCGTCCATGTGGTCTATGATCCCGACGCTCCGAGAGGTGACCGGATCCGGGAGATCCGCCGCCCTGACGGAACCCTCGTGCAGGCCCACGACCGAGTGAGCATCGGCACCACCGAGTTCCTCGCCACCGGTGGGGACGGCTATGAGGTCCTGACCCGGGGGGAGGTGGAGAGTACGGGAATCGTCGACGTGGACGGGCTGGCAGACTACCTCAGGTCCCGGGACGACCCGGTCCCCGTGCCGGAGGTGGGCCGCTGGATGCCAGGCTAACGCAGCAGGAACAGACTTCCGAAGAACACACCGGCGGCGATCAGCGTCCGGCGCCACGAGAAGGGTTGGCCTTCGTTTTCCACCATGCGGGTCCAGACCACGATGGCGGCACAGTCCGCCGACGAGAAGCGCCCCGGAATGAGCCCACCCCGATACACCTCCATGGCCTCCACGTCGTACACGGTGAGCACGTCGTCCACCGAGGTGCCCCGGATGGTGCGAACGCCGTCCACGAAGAGGTCGGGAACGCACCCACCCCTGAAGGTGATGTCGGCATACCGACCCGGTCCGGAGCGCTGCTGCACTCGGGCGCCCGCGATGGTGTAGAAGATGTCCGACACCTGCAGGGTGGCCCTGCGGTTCACTTCTTCGCGGTCCAGGTAGGTTCCCAGACCCCGGTCGCGACGTTCGTTGAAGCCGACCCGGGTCAGATACGTTCGGCTCGGCACCGTAACCACCACCGGCTCCAACTCCAGGGCCTGCGGCACCATCTCGATTCGGATTTCCAGCCGGTCCTGGCCTGTGGGAATCTCCACCGAGTGAGCCAGATCGTGGTATCCAAGCGCCTGCACCGTCAGTTCGTACGGCCCCGGGGAAACCGCGTCGAGTTGGAATCGGCCTTCCGATCCGGTGAGGCTCCGAAGAAGGGGGTCCGGCTCACCCGGAACGGTGAACTCCACCTGCGCGGCCTGCACCGGCTCCTGGGTCACCAGGTCGGTGACGATCACCCGCACCGGGATCCCGTCTTCGTCAGATGCAGACTGACCCGCCAGCGACGGTACGATCGTCAGGGCCGCGACCATCACCATCCACGGCGCACGCCAGCGGCGGATTGTCATCTCTTCCTCCTGCGTCCGGCCCTCCCCGGGCCCGAGTCCCGCGCCCCTTCCGGTCGCGTGACCAATGCGCCGAAGCCCCTTCAGGGCTTCACCGGGACGAGGGATCGTTTCCTTTTTTTGACAAACCCGTTGGCCCGGCGAAAGGTCCACCCCGCCCCACACCTCGACTGCGCACGATGACCTGGGTAGTTTTCGGGTCGGTTCGACGGTTCAGAGATCAACGGAGCCGTGACCGACACCGCACTGCCATCTCGCACCGGAGATCTTCATGAAGGCTCGATTTCTCGTCCCGCTCCTCTCGTTGGCCGCCGTCCCGCTCTTCGTCTTTACCGGGCTCCAGCCGGAGCCGGATCCGATCCCGGCAGATGCCCCGGCGGCGATCTCCTCCCAGGAAGACCCGTCGGCCGTCATCACCGCCGAGGACATGTACAACCGGATCTATTTCCTGGCCTCGGAGGCCCTCATGGGACGCGACACTCCGAGCCAGGGGCTCGAGGCCGCCGCCGCGTACCTGGCCAGCGAGCATCGGCGCCTGGGCCTGGAGGGAGGAGCCGAAGACGGGTCCTTCTACCAGCGGTGGCCGTATCGGCTCCTGGGCCCCGATCTGGCTGCCGTCTCCCTGACCCTGGAGGGCGATGCCGGGCACCGAAGCCTCGAGCCCGGCCGGGACATGGCGGTTCGCGGTGCGCTGGAGGGGACGCTGGACGCCGAGCTGGTCTTCGTGGAGAGCACCGAGGGCGACCCGGTGGAGGGGAGCATGGAGGGCCAGGTGGCGGTCTTCGCCTTCCCCATGTCCGAGGGATGGAATCAGCCGACTCGTCAGATGGCGCAGCGCCAGGCCGGCTGGGCCGCCGCCTCCGGAGCAGTGGCCTCGCTTCACATTCTGGATGATGAGGTGAGCGGCGAGGACCTGGAGGCGCTGACCCAGCAGCTGGCCAGTCCCGGCCGGGTCATGGGATGGGACCTCCCCTTCCCCCAGATCTTCGTGTCCGGGACTGCCGCCGCCGACGCCGCAGGCGCCTCCGCGTTGCCTGCCCTGGAGGGCCGCATTGCGGGAGAGATCCCGGTGGAGATCCACGACGATGCGCATCCGCCCAACGTGGTGGCCATGATCCGGGGCTCGGACCCGGACCTCCGGGACGAGTACGTGGTGCTGAGCGCCCACATGGACCACGTGGGAACGGGGCAACCCATGAACGGCGACACCATCTACAACGGCGCCGACGACAATGCATCGGGAACGGCGGCGCTCGTGGAGACCGCCCGCGCCATCTCGTACATGGACGAGGCACCCCGCCGCTCCGTCGTCTTCGTGCACGTGAGCGGCGAGGAGAAGGGGCTCCTGGGGGCCAGCTGGTTCGTGGACAACGCCCCCTTCCCGGTGGAGCAGATGGTGGCCAACATCAACGCCGACATGATCGGTAGCGACACCCACACCGACACCCTGGTGGTCATCGGGAAGGAGTACTCGACCCTGGGGCCCCTGGTGGACGAGATCAACGACTCCATGCCCGAGCTGGGGCTGGTGACCTCCGACGATCTCTGGCCCGAGCAGCGCTTCTTCTACCGCTCGGACCAGTACAACTTCATGCGCATGGAAATCCCGTCGCTCTTCTTCTTCACGGGGGTGCACGAGTGCTATCACCGTCCCTGCGACACCGTGGACTTCATTGACCCGGACAAGGCCGCCCGGATCGCCCGACTCCTCACCCTCTCGGTGCTGGAGATCGCCAACGCCGACCAGCGCCCCGAGTGGGACCCTGCGGGGTTGGCCGAGGTGAGGGAGCTCACGGGAGCCGGACGCTGACGGCTATTCCACCACCACCACAGTCACCTCGATCTCGTGCTCCTCGCCGGTATTGGGATCCTGGACGTCATCCATCCCCACGACCCGGCGGCCCCGGAGGGCGATGACGCCCTCGCCGGGCTCGGGAAAGCTGACCTGAACCTGCCGGGGAAGCTCACCCAGGAGAAGCGCACAGGGGGCCTCGGGGGGACCCTCCATGCGATCCCAGGCAGTGACTCGCACGTGATTCCCCTCGGCGCTCACCTC
>SKVI01000042.1 GCA_007129525.1 Gemmatimonadota bacterium
AGCCGAACCAGGCCTCGTCCCAGACGAAGACCATGTCGGGCTTGATGGCCAGCACCTCCTCCATGATCCGGGCGGGGTCGTAGCCGATGCCGTCGAAGGTGATGTTGGTGAGCAGGAGCATCTTCACCCGATCGAGCTTTCCCGCCCGCCTCAGCTCCAGGAGCCGTTCCTTGATCTCCCGGAGGGGCACCCCGCCGTACATGGAGAACTCCGAGAGCGGGTAGGCGTCGAGGTAGACCGGAAAGGCTCCGCTCATGATCACCGCGTACGGGTGCGACTTGTGGCAGTCGTGGGCCAGCAGCACGATGTCACCGGGTCGGACGAGCCCCTGCATGACGATCTTGTTGGCGGTGGACGTTCCGTTGGTGACGAAGTACGTCTTCCGGGCACCGAACGCCCGGGCCGCCAGCTCCTGGGCACGCTTCAGGGGACCGTGGGGTTGGAGCAGCGAGTCCAGCCCCCCGGTGGTGGCCGAGGTCTCGCCCATGAACCCGGTGGGACCGAAGAATGCGGCTTTGTCCTTGATCCACCTGGACTTGATGATGGACTTCCCCTGCCCGATGGGGAGCGCATGGAAGACCCCCGTGGGCTTTCGGCTGTAGCGCTGGAGCGCGGTGAGGAAGGGGGTTTCGGCCCGGTCCCCCACACCCTTCAGGATGCTCAGGTGCAGTTCCCGGTAGTAGTCCTGCCGGTGGAACAAGCGGCTGAAGGCCTCCGTCTCCTCGCCCGCCACCCTCTCCAGGGGCGAGTCGGTGACCAGAAAGAGGTCCAGCTCGGGCCTGAGGCTCCTGAGCACCCTGCCCAGGTGCCGACTGCGTACACTCCCCAGGAGCGAGGCCAGCGAGCCCAGGTCTCCATCCAGGAGTCCCTCGGCCTCGGGGGTGAGCGACAGGCCGGCGCCGCTGGAACGGAACGGAAAGACGTAGCGAACCACGACGCACTGGATGTCGTCGTTCAGAAGGACGGCAGCAATAGCGTCTTCGAAGGACCTCGCCACCACCAGCTCGTAGATGAACTCGTCGTCGGGGGAGCGGAGATCCCGGATCTGGAGCCGAAGCTCCGACTCCTGCTCGGGCGTGATGTCGTCCACCACCAGTACCTCGAAGTACGGACGGGCCTCGCGCTCGGTGTCCTGGTGGACGCTCTCCACCACCCGGGACACGTTAACCAGGTCGGCGTATTCGCTGAGCCGGCTGGTGGACAGGTCGAGGCGACGGTAGGAGTCCTTCGCCAGGAGTTGAACGATTCGTCCCGCCTGCTGGGAGAATGCGTCGTACGCCTCCTGACGGAAGAAGGCCGCCAGCTTCTCGAATCCGCGAACCCCCGGAAAGGCCCAGTAGGGCTCATACGGCTCCAGGGCATCGAGCTCCCCGGCCACCGCCTCCTTCCAGGGCGAAAGGGACTCTCCGGCCCGGGCCGCCTGGGCCAGTCTGCGGGCGTGATCCCGGAGCGCGTTCCAACCCTCCATACGCATTCGCACCACGTTGTGCTGCACGCTGGCGGGCTGCTCCGGGGGGTCGGAGAGGGCGTTCCCGGGCGTCACGTCCTCCAAGCTCCGATCACCGATCATGGCCTTCCATCTCCTCAGAAAGTGGCGGATCATCGGGAGCGCTTCGCTCTGCCCGACTTCTTGCCCCGGCCGGGACGGCCAGGCTTCTCCAGGGGACCCAGACTCTCCAGGTACCCGTCGTCTTCATTCCAGCGGCGCCCGTAAACCTTGAACCGGACCTTTCGGTCGCGGAAGCTCTTCAGGGGCTGCCCCAGCGAGAGGAGTCCCCGTTCGCGGGATCTCCGGGCGCGATCCAGGTCCAGCTCCACCGGGATCAACTCCTCGCCGTCACCGGCCTGGTGGATCACCTCACCGTGGGGGCCCACCACGATGGAACGCCCAACGCCCCCGGCCTCGACCCCGTTGATGTCCACGAAGAAACACTGGTTCGTGGCCGCCGTACTCCGGGCGATGGCCAGCTCCACGTCCCGGTCGATCGTTCCCGTGAGGGAGGGGTGGAGGATGACTTCCGCCCCCATGGCCGCCAACGTCCGCGACGTTTCGGGCACCCACGAGTCGTAGCAGATGGACACCCCGAAGCGGCCCACGTCCGGAACGTCGAAGACCAGGAACTCATCGCCCGCCTCCACCCCCACCTCGTAGGGCGTGAAGGGGAAGAGCTTCCGGTGACGGCCCACCACTTCGCCCTTCGGATTCAGAACCGATGCCGTGTTGTAGATCGCCTTCCTTCGGCGTTCGTAGAGAGATCCGGTGACGAGCCAGACCCCGTGTTTTCGAGCCATTTCCGCGAAGCGATCCTCGGCGGGTCCCGGCAGGGCTTCGGCCCGGGCCCTGGAGGGCCCGTAGGCGGCCAACTCACTGAAGACCACCATCTCCACCCACGGAAAGAGGTGCATGAGGTGGCCCAGCCGCGAGGCCAGGTGCTCCAGGTTGCTCTCGGTGCCCGAGACCCGGAGCTGAAGGCCCGCCACGCCGAAGGGTCTCACTCCCGTCTCCCTTCCACGATGGGGTCACGACCTCCTGCGCCTCCCGCCGTCGCCGACAGCCGGAGGACTGCGTCTTCCATGACTCCAAGCCCGCGGTCCAATTCCTCGTCGGTGATGACCAGGGGACTCAGGATCCGGAGCACGTTTCCGGCGGGTCCGGCGGTAATCACCAGCACCCCTTCCTCCAGGCACGCCTGCGCCACCTCGCTCGCCAGCGGGCCGGCTGGGGTCGACCCGTCGCCGGCCTCCACCAACTCCATGGCCATCATGGCCCCCAGACCCCGGACCTCGCCTACAGCGCTGCATCTCTGGGCCAGCGCCTCGAACCTGCGGCGGATCTCCTGGCCGATCTCGGTGGCCCGGGTGTTCAGGTCCAGCTCCTCCATGACCCGGATGGTGGCCAGCGCTGAAGCACAGGCCACGGGATTGCCCCCGTAGGTGCCCCCGATGGTTCCGGGCTCGGCCCCGTCCATGATTTCGGCCCGACCCATGACGGCTCCAATGGGAAGTCCACCGCCCATGGACTTGGCCCAGGTGGACAGATCGGGCACCACCCCGAAGTGCTCGTACGCCGCCCACCGTCCGGTGCGACAGAATCCGGTTTGCACCTCGTCAAAGACCAGGACGATCCCCTCCTCGTCGCAGATATCCCGGAGTCCCCGCAGGTATCCTGGTGGCGCCGGAACGAAACCACCTTCGCCCTGCACCGGTTCCACGATGATGGCTGCCACATCCCGGGCCGCAACCAGCGTGTTGAAGGACTCCCGGAGTCTGGCCAGCTCTCGCTCCACGAACTCTTCCATGTCGAGTCCTCCCCCCCGAAGTCGGTGGTTGGGGAAGGGAACCCGGTAGATCTCCGGGGCGAAGGGACCGCATCCCTTCTTGTACCCCACCTTGGAGGTGAGGGACATGCCCATGAGGGTGCGGCCGTGGAAGGCCTCGGAGAAGCAGATGACGGCAGGGCGTCCCGTGGCCTGGCGGGCGATCTTCACGGCGTTCTCCACCGCCTCGGCCCCGGAGTTGATGAGCAGGACCTTGGTGTGCTCGCCGTGGGGAAGGAGTTCGGCGAGCTTTTCGGCCAGCTCCACGTAGGGCTCGTAGGTGGCCACGTGGAAGCAGGTATGCAGGAGTTCGCGCGCCTGTCGGGAAATGGCCTCCACCACCGCCTCCTGGCAGTGGCCGGCGTTCATCACCCCGATTCCTCCCGCGAAGTCCAGGATCTCACGCCCGTCGGCGTCGATGATGGTGGCGCCGGAGGCCCGAACCGCCGTGGCCGTGGTGACTCGGGGGACCCCCCGGGGGGTTACGGCTTCGCGCCGGGCCAGCAGCTTCTCGTTGTTGGTCATGAATCACCCTGTTCGGGCGCCAGAGCCGGCCGTCAGCCGGCGGCTTGGGCCCGATGGAATCGCCGGAGCCCAAGGGCTCCGTGAGTGGGAGTCGGAGGGTCCCCGGTCCCATCGGTCATGCCGGCGGGACCCGGGAAACATGAACCTTGAAGCTAACAGCTCACGGGAATCCGGTCATCCTGTCCCGGCCGTGCAGCGAGCCGGGGACGAAAGGTCCGGTTGCTCCACCCGGAAAAGCTCCGGTCACTCTACCCAGACGGTCTTCACGTTCACGAACTCACGGATGCCGAAGGGAGAGAGTTCTCGTCCGTATCCGCTCTCCTTCACTCCGCCGAAGGGGAGCCGGGGATCGGAACGCACGAAGGCGTTCACGAAGCAGGCGCCGGCGTCGAGCTCCTGGACTGCGAGCCGTTCGCCCCGCTCCTGGTCCGCGGTGAAGACCGCGGCCCCCAGGCCGAAGACCGTGTCGTTGGCGACGTGGATGGCTTCCGCCTCGTCGGCGACCTCGATGATGCTGGCCACCGGCCCGAAAAGCTCCTCGTGGTAGGCCGGCATGCCGGGGCGCACATCGGCCAGCACCGTCGGCGGATAGAAGGCGCCGGGTCGCTCGGGGAGCTCGCCGCCGAGCACGAGACGAGCCCCCGCCTCGACGCTCTCCTGAACCTGGCGGTGGAGCTCGTCCCGGAGATCGAAGCGGGCCTGGGGGCCCAGGGTGGTGTCTTCGTCCATGGGATCGCCCATGACGGTTCCCGACATCCGCCGGGCCATTCGACGCTCGAACTCTTCTCGTAGCGGCTCCACCACCAGAAAGCGCTTGGCGGCGATGCAACTCTGACCTGAGTTCAACATCCGACTGCTGACACAGGTCTCGACGGCCGCATCCAGATCGGCGTCCTCCAGGATGATGTATGGATCGCTTCCACCCAGCTCCAGCACGGTCTTCTTGACCAGGTCGCCGGCCTGGGACGCCACCGCCTTGCCGGCCCCCACGCTCCCCGTGAGCGTAACCCCCCGGATGCGCTCATCCTCGATGATGGTCGAGGTGGTCTCCAGGTCCACGAGGACGGATCGGAAGAGCTCCCGCGGGAACCCCGCCTCGTGGAAAACCTCCTCGATGGCCAGGGCGCAGCCGGGGACGTTGGGGGCGTGCTTCAGGATCCCCCCGTTGCCCGCCATGAGGTTCGGAGCGGCGAAGCGGAAGACCTGCCAGAAGGGGAAGTTCCAGGGCATGATGGCAAGGACCAGGCCGATGGGTTGGAACGCCACGTACGTCCGTGCTTCCGTGTCCGGCGTCTCCACTGCCTCGGGGGCCAGCTGGTCCCGGGCGTGGTCGGCATAGTACTCGCATACCCAGGCGCATTTTTCCACCTCGCCTCTGGCCTCTCCGATGGGCTTGCCCATCTCCTGGGTCATGAGGCGGGAGAACTCCTCCGATCGGTCCCGCAGGACCTCGGCCGCCCGGCGCATGAGACCGGCACGGTGGTCGAAGTCGGTGCCGCGCCAACGGCGTTGGGCCTCGTGGGCAGCCCGGAGGATCTCGTCCACCTCGTCCCGGCCCATCTCCGGATACTCCTTCAGCGTTTCACCGGTGGCGGGATTCATGGCTGTCCAGCTCATGTGGGGACTCCTGGGGGGAAGGGGTGATCGCCCTGCCGCGCGGGTCCGGGATTGACCCGAACCGACGCGGAGCAGGGAGCTGAGAGCTCGCGACGGGAACCCTCGAAAGGTACAGAAAAAGTTAGAGGTGGCGAGGGGGACCGGCAAGCCGGGAGCTCCGTAGAGGGAGTCGATGTCGCCTTCACGCCCCTGTCCCTCAGGGGTTTGCGGTGGCCCGCTTCACCTCAAATATAGGGCGATCCGATCGAACAGTGGTGGATCGTGCGGGACGCTTCGGCCGCAGGGTGCGCACACCGAGCCAGAGCGAAGCTTTCTTGCCCCCCTGGTCGAGGCCTCAGTCGTTGCGCTCGCCCCAGGTGGGTGTGGGGAAGCGGGGATCGGCCTGGGCCACATCCTCGGGCCACACCACCACCTTCTCCCCGTCCTGCCACTGGACGAAGACCCCCTGGTTGGCCGTCTGGTATCCTCGCTCGTCCACGGCGTAGTCCCCGAAGATGGTGGTGGTCTCGAGCTCCAGGAGCGTGTCTCTGAGCGCCTCGGACTCCAGCGTGCCGGCTTCCTCCGCGGCCTCGACGAAGAGCTGACAGCTCCCGTAGGCCCCGGCGGCGTGAAAGCTGGGAGCCTGTCCGAAGCCGTCGTGGTAGGCGTCCACGAATTCTTCGATTCCGGGATGCGGTAGACCGGGCTCCCATGCCGAGAGGCCGTAGGTGTACTCGGCCGTCGGCCCGAGCGCTTCCTGGTATTCGCTCACGGCGCCCGAAGTCCCGAACATCAGGACGTTGACGTCGGCGGCCTCCATCTGCCGGGTGACGGTCACGAAGTCATCCAGCGCCGACGCGGCCATGGCCAGCACCTGGACCCCGGCCTCCCCCACCTCGGCCAGAATGTGGCCGAAATCCTCGGTGCCGCTGGCATAGGTGGCGTGGAAGGCCACCTCCATCCCCCGTTCCCGGGCCAGCTCCAGGGCTCCCTGAGCCGCCGCCTCGGGGAAGAGCTGGTCCTCGTTGATGACCGCGGTTACCTCCAGGTCCCGCTCCGCCGCCACCTCGATGAGTCCCGCAAGGAAGAGCTCTGCCGGAGGGAGAA
>SKVI01000035.1 GCA_007129525.1 Gemmatimonadota bacterium
TCCAGACCGCCCGCATCATCGATGACGAAGGTCAGCGGCGCCGGGTCCGGGTGTGCACCTCGTGCATCTCGGCCGGAAAAATCCGCAAGGCTCCGGCGGTAAAAAAGTCCGAAGGCGCCTGAGGCACCTCGTGACATGATGGACCATCCCGACGGCGGTTCTCCGTCGGGCGGTACTCGCCCCCGCAGGCCCCCCCGGGCCCCGGGGGCGTCGCCGTTTCGGGTGGCCGTGACCCGTCCCCGTCCCCGCGGCGGGGGCTCTGAGGCCCGTGACCGGCTGGCCCGACGCCTCCAGGCTCGGGGCCTCACCCCGGTGCATTTTCCCCTCCTGAGGCTGGCTCCCCCAGCCGATCGCTCCCCCCTGAAGAAGAGCGCAGCGTGGACAGCGGCGTGGGCCTCCGAGCGTTCGGCACGGAACCTGCACTATGATGATCCCGAAGGCTCGACGGATTCCGTCTGGCTCATGGTGACGTCGGCCAACGCCGTGCCTCCCTTCCTGGAGGCGCTGGAGGCCGAGGGCGGCAGCGCCGCCGAGCTGCGGGGCGCGGGTGTGAGAGTGGCCGCCGTAGGGCGGGCCACCGCCCGGAGGCTCGAGGCGGTAGGCCTCTCGCCAGAGGTCGTGCCCCGGCGCTTTACCGCCGAGGCGCTCCTGGAGGCCCTGGAGGCCCAGGGTGTGTCGGGCCACCGGGTGATCTTCCCCCGGGCCGACCGGGCGGGCGAGACGCTCCCCCGGGGGCTCGAGGCGCTGGGCGCGCACGTGATGCGGGCCACTGCCTACCGGGTGGTGGTGGACCCGCAGGGCGCCGGCAGGCTGGCCCGGGCGGTGGTCCGCGGTGAGCTGGAGGCGGTGACACTCACCTCCGGCTCGGCGGCCCGGGCGCTGGCCCGGAGCTGGCGGGAAGAAGGTGCCGGCCAGGCGTGGCCCGAAGCCACGATGATGGCCGTCATCGGCCCCGTCACTGCCGGCGACGCCCGTGAGGCGGGCCTGCCGGTGGACGTGGTGCCGGAGCGAGCCTCGCTGGAGGCCCTGGCCGACGCGGTGGCTGATGCTGCCGCCGATGCTGCGGGCTGAGAACACGCCGCGGGCTGAGAATGCTCCGCGGGTCGAACATGCCCCGAAGGATCGCGCAACAAAACCTGTCCCAGCGGAACGAGAACCCATCATGCATACTCCCGAACTGAGCCGACCCGAAGCCGTAAACGAGCCCACGCAGCTCTTTTACGCCCACCTGGAAATCATGGTGCACCTGCTCCGTGACGAGCTCCGGTGGAGCGGCGCTGCGGCGTCTTCCGGCAACGGCAATGGCAGTGGCAACGGAGACGTGGGCGCAGGCCAGGACGGCGCTCCGTCCCGCGTGGTGCAGCTGCTGCACCGGGAGCGGCGGCACCTGCTGAAGCAGCAGGACGGAAATCTGGCCAGGGAGGCCCGGTTCCGGCTCATGGGAGATCGCCTTGTGTCGCGGCTGGAGAGCGAACTGGGCGTGGACTCCAAGGACGCCGCGGTGGTGGTCTGGTTCTACCGGCAGGAAGTGGCCCGGAAGCGCGACGGCAGCGAGCGTGGTGGGGACGCATCGCTCGGGGAAATCATGCACCAGGTGGGGGACGCCCACGCCCGCCTCCTGGACGGCACCGATCCCTTCCTCCCGGTTCCCAATCGACGCCGGCCGGCGGGGTTCCCCCTGGCGGTGGCGGTGGCGGCCACGCGGCTGGCCCGGAGCACCCGGAAGGAGACCACGTGGATGGACGTGGAGCCCCTGGCCCTGGAGATTTTGCAAGGGGTCATGGGCGGTCGCCCGGAGCGGGCTGCGAGTTGACCTTCGAGACAGCCCGCTGACTTTCGAGACAGCCCGCTGACTTTCGAGACCACCCGCCAAACAACCCGCACAGGGAGTCGCATGCTGACGGATGCCACAGAGCGTTTTCGTGAGGGAGACATCACCTTCGGAATCGTAGGGCTGGGGTACGTGGGTCTGCCCCTGGCCGTGGAGGTGGCCGAGTCCGGAATCCGGGTCCTGGGGTTCGATGTGAAGGAACCGGTGGTGGAGGGGGTGAACCGGGGTGAGAGTCACGTGCAGGATGTGGAGTCCTCTCGGGTGGCCGCCCTCCGGGACGACGGGCGACTCGAAGCCACCCTGGATCCGTCGCGCCTGGCCGAGTGCGACGTCATCTCCATCTGCGTGCCCACCCCCCTTGGCAAGACACGCGATCCGGACGTCTCCTACGTCCTGGCGGCGGGGCGCGAGGTGGCGGCCCACCTGCACCCCGGTCAGCTCATCGTGCTGGAGAGCACCACGTACCCGGGCACCACCCGTGACGTGGTGCTCCCCCTGCTGCGTGAGGCCGGTGCCGGCGCCGGGCCCGAGGGCGGGGATCTGGAAGTGGGCCGGGACTTCTTCCTCTGCTTCTCGCCCGAGCGGGTGGATCCGGGCAACCCCACCTGGAAGACCTACAACACCCCGAAGGTGATCGGCGGGCTCACGCCGGCGTGCCTCGAGGTGGGGGTGGCGGCCTACTCGCGCTTCATCGAGACCATGGTGCCGGTCTCCTCACCCGAGGCGGCGGAGATGAGCAAGCTCCTGGAGAACACCTTCCGGGCGGTGAACATCGCCCTGGTGAACGAGACGGCGCAGATCGCCGATCGGCTGGAGGTGGACATCTGGGAGGTCATCAACGCGGCGGCCACCAAGCCCTTCGGCTTCATGAAGTTCACCCCTGGTCCCGGCCTGGGGGGCCACTGCATTCCCATCGACCCGCACTACCTGAGTTGGAAGATGCGGACGCTGGACTACCGCACGCGCTTCATCGAGCTGGCCAGCGAGGTGAATGCCGAGATGCCCCGCTTCGTGGTGGGCAAGGTGCAGGAGGCGCTGAACGAGGTGGAGAAGCCGGTGAAGGGCTCGCAGATTCTGGTGCTGGGCGCCGCCTACAAGCCCAACATCGATGACGTGCGCGAGTCGCCGGCCCTGGAGATCCTGAACGAGCTGGAGCGCCTGGGCGCCCGGGTGGCCTACCACGACCCGTACATTCCGGAGATCGTGGACGACAGGCTGAGCTGGAGCAGCGTGGAGCTCACCGACGAGGCGCTGGCGGAAGCCGACTGCGTGGTGCTGGTCACCGACCACGACGTCTTCGATCTGGAGCGGATCTTCGACCTGAGCCGCCTCCTGGTGGACTCGCGGAACGCCACCGGAGCCATCGCCGAGGCTCGGGGACAGGGTCAGCCCCAACGCTGGATCGTGAAGGGGTCCGGCGGTTCGAGACGGCAAGGCGAGGCCCGGCCGGCAGGTGAGTCCGAGCAGGCAGGCGAGTCCGAGCAGGCAGGCGAGTCCGAGCAGGCAGGTGAGTCCGGGCGGGAGGGTGAGTCGCGGCAGGCCGGCGGCGCTCCGGAGGCGGAGAACCGGATGCCGGCGCGGCAGCCTCGATGACGGAGGGCGCCCGGGAGGAGTCCATGCGGGTGCTGGTGGTAGCGGGAGCGCGGCCCAACTTCATGAAGGTGGCACCCATTCTGAGGGCGCTGGAGGCCCAGGGCCACGAGGGCATCCTGGTGCATACGGGACAGCACTACGACGCTCAGATGTCCGACGCCTTCTTCCGCGACCTGGGGCTCCCGGAGCCGGACTTCCACCTGGGGGTGGGCTCGGGGAGCCACGCCGAGCAGACCGCCGGGGTCATGACGGCCTTCGAGCCGGTGCTCCGGGAGGTGGATCCCCGGTGGGTGGTGGTGGTGGGCGATGTGAACTCCACGGTGGCCTGCGCCCTGGTCACCGTAAAGCTCAAGGAGGAGTTGGGGGTGCGGATCGCCCACGTGGAGGCAGGGCTCCGGAGCCACGACTGGCGCATGCCGGAGGAGGTGAACCGGGTTCTCACCGACCGCATGTCGGACCTGCTCCTCACGCCCTCCAGGGACGCGGAACCGAACCTCCGTTCGGAGGGCATTCCCGAAGAGCGGATCCGCTTCGTGGGCAACGTCATGATCGACACTCTCCTGCACCAGCTCCCCAGGGCTCGGGAGCGGGATTACGCCGGAGAGATGGGGCTGGAGCGGGATGGCTACGCGGTGGCCACCCTCCACCGGCCCTCCAACGTGGACGAGCCCGGGTCGCTGGCCACGGCGCTGGCGGCGCTGCAGGCGGTGGCCCGGGAGCGCCCGCTGGTCCTTCCCCTGCACCCCCGAACTCGGAAAAATGCCGAGCGCTTTGGGATGGAAGGCGAACTGGAGGTCCTCACCGTGGTGCCCCCCGTGGGGTACCGGGAGATGGTCTCGCTCCTGGCGGGCGCCGCCGTGGTCCTCACCGACTCCGGGGGCCTGCAGGAAGAGACCACCGCCCTGGGCGTGCCCTGCGTGACCCTTCGGGAGCAGACCGAACGTCCCATCACCGTCACCGAGGGCACGAACCGGATGGCGCCCTGGCCCCTTTCGGTAGAGGGCGTGATGGGGGCCGTGGAGGCGGCCCTGGAGGCGGGACGCCGCGAGCCCGGCTCGGGCGGACCCGAAGGATGGGACGGTAAAGCCGCAGAGCGGATCGTGGTGGAGCTGGCGCACCGGCCGATCGCTGAAGCTGATTCGCCCCGGTAAAGCGTACCCGCCCGGCTAAGTCGGCGCGGGTTCCGCCTCGCCTCGAGAGCCCCGGCAACTCGCCTCGCTCTCTCCTGGCAGAAACCGTTCGCAAAGGCTAATTTGCGCGCAGGGCGGCGTTGACCCGGCGCGGTCGCCGGAGGCCACGGTGCCCCCTCCTTACTCCTACGCTTCTCCAGCGCAGGCGCCGGTAGACCATGACCACCGAGGGACACGCGAACGCCTCTGCTGAAGGCGACGTCCCGGACCAGGACGACGTCTCGGACCAGGGCGACGTTCCCGATCGTCCCCGCATCCGAGCCCGCCAGCAGGCGACGGTGGCCGAACTGGGTCAGCAGGCGCTGGCCGGAATGGAGCTGGACGAGCTTCGGCAGCGGGCCGCCGACGTGGTGGCCTACGTCCTGGAGGTGGAGTACACGAAGGTCCTGAAGATCCTCCCTGACGGTCTCTCTCTGAAGGTGGTGGCCGGGGTGGGATGGCCGGATGGGATGGTGGGCGAGGCGGTGGTGGGAATCGCCGACCAATCGCAGGCGGGCCACACCCTCAGGGCCGCCGAGCCGGTGGTGGTGGACGACCTGGCGTCGGAGACCCGCTTTCAGGGCCCCTCCCTTCTGGAGGAGCACGACGTGGTGAGCGGCATGAGCTGCATCATCGCCGGCGAGGAGGAGCCCTGGGGAATCCTGGGGGTCCACACCACCCGTCGCCGGCGCTTTACCCCCGACGACGTCAACTTCGTGCAGAGCGTGGCCAACGTAGTGGCCGCCGCCACTCGACGGGCCGAGGCCCGGCTCAAGCTGGAGAAGAGCCACCAGCTCCTGGCCATCGCCGAGCGCATGGCCCACGTGGGCGGCTGGATGATAGAGCTGGACGAGGACACCGTCTACTGGTCCGACGAGGTGTGCCGGATCCACGACGCCCCCCTGGGAACCCGGGTGCCCATCGAAGAGGGGATCAACTACTTCGCCCCGGAGTGGCGCCCCACCCTCACCGAGCACTTCCGGGCCTGCGTCGAGGAGGGCCGCTCCTACGACCTGGAGTCGCAGATCATTACCCGTACGGGGCGACGGGTGTGGGTCCGTACCATTGGCGAGGCCGTCAGGGGCCCCGACGGGGAGGTGGTCCGGGTGCAGGGCGCCTTCCAGGACATCTCCCACCGGAAGGCTGCCGAGGAGGCCCTCCGCGTCAGCGAGAAGCGGTTCCGGGCGGTGGCCCGAGCCAACTCGGACGTAGTCTGGGACTGGGACGCCCTCACCGGTGAGGTCTGGTGGGGCGGAGACACACAGACGATCTTCGGCCTGGAGAACGCCGAAGTGAGCCCGAGCTTCAACTGGTGGGCTGAGCGAGTGCACCCCGACGACCGGGACCGGGTGGTAGGGGGCATCCAGGAGACACTGGAGGACTCAGACCGGGAGCTCTACCGGGACGAGTACCGGATCCGGAAGGCGGACGGCTCCTGGGTCACCGTCCTGGACCGGGGCCTCGTCATTCGCGACGACGAGGGCCGGGCGCTGCGGCTCATCGGGGGCCTGGAGGACATCTCCGAGACGAAGGTGATGGAGGCCCAGCTCCTGCGGGCCCAGCGGCTGGAGAGCATCGGCACCCTGGCCGGCGGCCTGGCCCACGACCTGAACAACGTGCTGGGGCCGGTGCTCATGTCCATCGAGCTTCTCAAGATGGACGCCACCGATCCGGAAACGCTGGAGATCCTGGAGACCGTCGAGCAGAGCGCGACGCGGGGAGCCGCCATCATCCGGCAGGTCCTGGCCTTCGCCCGGGGCGTCACCGGTGAGCGCGTCCGCGTGGAGCCGGCCCAGGTGGTGGAAGAGCTCCGGGGGATCGTCCGGGAGACCTTCCCCCGAAAGATCGAGCTGGAGATCCGCCTGGCCGACGACCTCCACACCCTGGTGGGCGATCCCACCCAGCTTCA
>SKVI01000267.1 GCA_007129525.1 Gemmatimonadota bacterium
ACCTGGGGTCGGGGGACACCACACCGCGCATCATGTGGACGGTGGTGGCCAGCCTGATGCCGGTGGTGGCGGCGTCGGTCTGGTTCTTCGGGCCCAGCGCCCTGCTGGTGGTGACGGCCAGCGTTCTGGGGGCCGTGGTCACCGAGGCGGGATTCGTGGGACGGGTGCGGCTGCGGGATGGGTCCGGCGTCATCACCGGGATCCTCCTGGGGCTGACCCTTCCGGCAGGGATTCCGCTCTGGATGGCCTTTCTGGGCGGTGCGGTCTCCATCGGGCTGGGAAAGCTGATCTTCGGGGGACTCGGACAGAATATCTTCAACCCGGCCCTGGTGGGTCGCGCCTTCTTGCAGGCCGCCTTTCCGGTGGCGGTGACGACCTGGCCGGAGACCGGCGGTCCGTGGTGGGCGCTCCGGGGAGACAACTTCGCCCTCCCCTTTCTGAGCCCGGATCCGGCCCACACCGTGACGGCTGCCACCCCGCTGGGCCTCATGAAGTTCGAGGGGGAGGGGACGCCCCTCGTGGACCTGGCGCTGGGTACGACCGGGGGCTCCCTGGGTGAGACTGCGGGCCTCCTGATCCTCCTGGGAGGAGCGTACCTGGCCTGGCGAGGCTATCTGAACTGGCGGATCCCGGTGGGGATCCTGGCCACAGTCGCCGTGTTGGTCGGTGTCCTGCACGCCGTGGATCCCGGGCGCTACCCGGGCGCCCTGTTCACCCTCTTTTCCGGCGGACTCCTGCTGGGGGCCGTCTATATGGCCACCGACATGGTCACCGCACCGGTGACGAACCTCGGGGCCTGGATCTTTGCGGTGGGGATCGGCGTCCTGGTCGTCGTGATCCGGATGTGGGGCGGGCTTCCTGAAGGGGTCATGTACGCGATCCTCTTCATGAACGCGTTCGTGCCTGTGATCAACCGGGCCACCCAGCCCCGCCCCTTCGGGGCTCGGGCCGCGGAGGCGCCGTCATGACCGAGACTTCGCATGCCCGGCCGGCAGGCCCGGCGCCCGAGGGCCCCAGTCCGGAGGAGGGAGGGGGACGACCCCTTCGGTTGATTCTGACGCTGGGCGGCGCCGGAATTCTGGCGGGACTGCTCATCGTGGGTGTCTACAACGCCACCCTGCCGGCCATCGAGGCCCACCGGGCCGCCAGACTGGCCGCAGCGGTGGAAGAGGTCCTGGGGGCCCCCGACTCGTTTCAGACCCTCTACCTTGTGGACGGAGAGCTCCAGGCCGAGCTCCCGCCCGACGCGGATCCGGGGGCGCTGGAGCGCGTCCATCCGGGATACCGGGCGGACGGAAGCCTCATCGGGTACGCCGTGGAGGGCGCCAAGCCCGGCTTTCAGGACGTAATCGACGTGCTCTTCGGCTACGATCCCCGCACGGGAACGGTTCTTGGGATGAGCGTTTTGCGGCACATGGAGACTCCCGGGCTCGGCGACAAGATCATCACCGACCGGGAGTGGGTCCGCCAGTTCGAAGGAGCCGAACCTCCGCTGGTGGATACGAAGCCCGGGGAGGCCGAAGAGCCGCACGAGATCGACATGATCACCGGGGCCACCATCTCGGCCCGGACGGTGGTGCTGGCCATCAACGAGGCGCTGGAGCGCTGGCGGCCGATCCTGGACTCTCATGCCCGGCGCGACCCACTCGAGGTGGGGGGCGACGAGCCCTCGGGAGGTGGACCATGAAGGCCACCACGCCGCGGGAGGATCTGGTCCGTGGCATCTGGGAGGAGAACCCGGTGCTGGTGCAGATGCTGGGACTCTGCCCCGTGCTGGCCGTGTCCAACACGGTGGCGAACAGCCTGGCCATGGGCGTGGCCAGCTTCTTCGTGCTCTTCTGCTCCAGCGTGATCATCTCGACGATGAGAAACCTGATTCCCCACCAGGTACGGATCTCCACCTTCATCCTGATCATCGCCACCTTCGTAACCGTGGCCGACTTCAGCCTCGAGGCGGTGATTCCGGATATTCACCGCGCCCTGGGCCCATACGTGCCCCTCATCGTATGCAACTGCATGATCCTGGGGCGTCAGGAGGCCTTTGCCTCGCGGCGCCCTGTGGGGAGGTCTGCCCTGGACGCTACGGGCACCGGAATCGGCTTCCTCATCGCCATCCTCCTCATGGGTGCGGTGCGCGAGCTGCTGGGGAGCGGGAGTCTCATGGGGGTGGAGCTCTTCGGGCCCTCCTTTGAGCCCTGGATCATCATGATCCTTCCGCCCGGTGGATTCCTTACCATCGGGGTCATCCTCCTGGTGATTGCGTGGTGGGGCGAACGCCGCACGTCGGGAGCGACTCCCTCTCCATGGCCGGAGGGAGTGGGGCCGGAGAGGACCCCGGTGGGGGTAGCTCCGGCGGAGATGGCTCCGGGCGAAGGACGTGACGGGTTCGAGCACACCCACCGTTCAAGGGGGAGGTGAGCTGTGGGCGACCTGATGTGGATCCTGGTTTCGGCGATGCTCGTCAACAACTTCGTCTTCTTCTACTTCCTCGGGCTCTGCCCCTTCATGGGGGTCAGCCAGCGGATGGCCACGGCGCTTCGGATGGGAATGGCCACCCTCTTCGTCATGTTGATCACCGCCATCTCGGCGTGGTTCCTGAACGCCTTCATCCTTCCCTGGGCGCCCTACCTGCGACTCATCTCGTTCATCGTGGTGATTGCGTCGGTGGTGCAGATCGTGGAAATGGTGATCAAGAAAGTGAGCCCGACCCTGTTTCGCGACCTGGGGATCTTCCTCCCCCTCATCACCACCAACTGCGCGATCCTTGGCCTGGCCATCTTCCAGACGCTGCGGGACTATGCCTTCGTCCAGAGCATCTTCTTTGCGGTGGGGGCCGGGCTGGGCTTCACCCTGGCCCTGGTGCTCATGGCCTCGATCCGGATGGAGCTGGATCTGGCCGACGTGCCCTCGGTGGTGAAGGGCACCGCCCTCGTCTTCCTGGTGGCCGGAGTCCTGTCGCTGGCCTTCATGGGCTTTGCGGGGATGCTCGCCTGATGACGGGCGCGCTGCTTGGGATCGGATTCGTGGCTGTCGCCTTCGTGGCGGCGGCATTCGTGCAGATCAGGGCGGGCTGCGGCTCCGACTGTGGAACCTGCGACCGCCCTTGTGAACTCCGGGAGTTGGCTGATGACGAACGTGAATGAAGCTGAGCGAACCCCGGAGCCGGGCGGAACGGGTCGAGCTCCGACCCGACGCGAATTCGTCGCCCTTGGGGTCGGTGCCTTCGTCGTGGCTGCCCTGCCTCTGGTGGGGCGCCGGCCCCTCCAACTCGTTCGACGCCGAGCTCCCAGCATGGGAACCGTCGCTGAGTTGGTCGTCGTGCACCGGGACCCGACCTACGCCCAGGGCGCGCTGGACGCCGCCCTGGCCGCGCTCCGGCGGGTGGATGTCGCCATGACTCGCTTCCGCGCCGATTCCGAGGTCGGCCGCGTCAACCTGTCGGCGGGGACAGACCCCGTTCTCGTATCCGAGGAAACGGCCCGGGTCGTGCTGGAGGCACTGCGGTGGGCTGAGGCCAGTGACGGAGCCTTCGACCCGTCCATCGGCCGGGCGGTCGCCCTCTGGAATGTCGGCGAGAGGGTCGCTCCCCCCGATGGGGACGAGGTGCATGCCCTGGCGGCTCGCGGGCTCTATCGAGGGGTGGTCGTGGACCGCTGGCGGGGCCGACCAGCCGTCCGGCTGGAGGACCGGGACGCCGCGCTCGACCTGGGGGGGATCGCCAAGGGATACGGGGTCGATCGAGCGGTGGCGGCCCTGCGGGAGTGGGGAATCTCCGGCGGTCTGGTGAATGCCGGCGGCGACCTCTACGCCCTGGGTCGCTCCCGGGAAGGGGAGCCGTGGCGGGTGGGCATCCGGGACCCCGACGATCCCGCTCGGCTGATGGGCACGCTGGATGTGGAGGACGAGGCCGTGGCCACGTCCGGTGACTACGAGGAGTTTTTCGAACATGGAGGGAGGCGCTACCACCACCTCCTCGATCCCGTCACTGCGGCTCCCCGGAACACGGAGCATCGGAGTGTGACGGTGGTGGCGGCCGACTGCATGACGGCCGACGCCGCGGCGACCACGGTCTTCGGTGTCGGACGGGAACGGGGGGAGGCCCTGCTGAGCAGGGTGGCACCAGGAGCACGGATTGCCTGAGCGCCTGCCCGTATCTGCCCGTCCCCCCGAGCGTCGGGACCGGAGGGACTCCCAACCGTGGCGCCCGACACGTCTTCAACCACGTACTGAACCTGAACCTTTTGCCAATGGACCGAGGTGCTGTGTCACAACCAGATGCTGAACCCAACGAATCAACCGGAGGGGCCGCTTCCGTTCAGGGTCATCCCGGCGCATTGGACTTCGATCGTGCTCCGCTGGTGCTTACCTGGGAGATCACGCGGGCGTGTGCGCTGGAGTGCGTCCACTGTCGAGCCGAGGCGTGTCCGGACCGGGACCCTCGAGAGCTTACCACCGAGGAGGCGAAGAGGGTCATCGACCGGGTTGCCGCCTTCGAGCCCCGTCCGCCGTACCTCGTGTTCTCGGGGGGAGATCCCCTCGAGCGGCCCGATCTGGTCGACCTCATCGAATATGCCGCTGAGGTGGGAGTGGAGACCGCCGTGACTCCGGCGTCCTCACCCCTCCTCACCCGAACGGCCCTGGAACGCCTCCAGGCTGCAGGAACGTCCCGGATAGCCCTTTCCCTCGACGGTGCCACGGCGGAGGCTCATGACGGATTCCGGGGTGAGCCCGGCTCGTTCGCCACGATCCTGCAGGCGGCGCGCGATGCCAGAGACCTCGGACTTCCCCTTCAGATCAACAGCACCGTCACCCGAGACACCGCAGGCGACTTCCCGGCCATGGCCGACCTGGTGGAGGAGCTGGGGGTGGTGATGTGGGAGGTATTCTTCCTCGTGCCGATGGGACGAGGAGCCCTTCTGGAGCCGCTGGATGCCCCTGAAACCGAGGCCTTCCTGGAGTGGCTGTACGAACGGCAGAGACGGGCCTCGTACCGGGTGATCACCGTCGAGGCCCCCCAGTACCGCCGGATTGCTCACCGAGCCGAACGGGCACGGGGGAACCGGGGCGTCAGGGTGGGTTCCACGGGGGACGGGAAGGGATTCCTGTTTGTCAGCCATCTCGGTGAGGTCTTCCCTTCGGGCTTTCTGCCGCTTTCGGCCGGCAACGTCCGGGAAAGGGACATCGTCGAAATCTACGGGGAGTCTCCGCTCTTCCGGGGCCTTCGCGATCCCGACCGTATCAAGGGGAAGTGTGGATTGTGTGAGTACCGCTCCATTTGCGGGGGAGCGCGGGCCAGGGCCTGGGCCGTCACCGGTGATCCCTTCGAGGCCGATCCCTTCTGCCACTACGTGCCCCGGCGATACCAACGGTTGGTTGACGGGGGGGACCTTCCAGCTCCGGAGGAGTACTTTGCCGCACTCGGCCGGCGGCTGCCGGTGCTCCCAGGTTGATCCTCGTGCCCATGCTCGGCCGACACGGGAACCACTGGAGGAGGCGATGAAACCGGAGTACTGGCGGATCCTGAAGGACGGCTTCCTGGCTGGAGCTGTCCTCTACATTACCGTAGCGGTGTTTTTCGCGGTGGTGAACGTACTTGTGGGGCGGTCGCCGCTGTACACGGCGCACGTGCTGGGCGAGGCGCTCCTGGGCGGCGCACCCGACCCCCTGGACCCGTCGCCCACCGGTCCCGCCGTGGCGGCCTTCAACGGTCTGCACCTGGTGGGATCACTGGTGCTGGGGATTGCGGCTGCACTGCTGGTGGGGGCCATGGAGCGGGCGCGGGATGCGTGGTACGTCTTCTTTTTCATCTTCGTGGCCGGGTCCATCGTCATGGTCCTCGGCCTGGGCGTCCTGGTGGCCGAGGTGTCGCACGTTCTGCCATGGCACTCCGTGGCCACCGGCCACCTGGCGGGGGCGGCAGCCACCACCGGCTTTCTCTGGGGGCTCCACGCCATGAGACCTGACGCCGAACCGGAGGCGCCGGGAGGGTGAGGACGGGGGCGAGGAGGCTGCGAGGACTCGGGTTCGCAGGTCCAGGCGAGGTGGGCACGTCGTGCCTCTGAACGAAAGGGGGGAGGAGGCAGACGAGTCTTCGACCGATAACGGCTACAGCTCGAGGCAGTGGGGAGGATTGGTGGGAGGGCCGGTCGTCTTCGTGGCCATGCTGCTTGTTTCGGCACCGGAATCGCTGGGGGCTGCGGGCTGGTACACGGCGGCCGTGGGTCTCCTCATGGCGATCTGGTGGATGACCGAGGCGCTTCCGATACCGGTGACGGCCCTTCTGCCGGTGGCCCTCTTTCCCCTCCTGGACATCCGGTCGGTGGGGGACGCCGCTGCCCCCTATGCGAATCCCCTCATCTTCCTGTTCCTGGGTGGATTCCTCATCGCCATCGCCATGCAGCGCTGGAACCTTCATCGCCGGATCGCGCTGCGGATCATCCGCATCATGGGTGCAGAGCCGCGTGCGCTGATGGCGGG
>SKVI01000312.1 GCA_007129525.1 Gemmatimonadota bacterium
GCCCAGGCGGGTGAAGCCAACCTTCGGCGGGTGGTTGAGGGGGCCGGCTTCACCCGGTTCCGGCGCGCCGCCGAGACCCCGGCCTTCATGGTGCTGGAGGCCCGACCCTGAGGGGCTTTGCACTCCAGAGCGAGGCGGATGGGGCGGACCGGATGGTCGAGCCCGAGGAACTCACACGTGAAGTTGTGCATGAATCAGACCGAGCACGAGGCTGGCCACCAGTGCGTTCCAACGGAGCTGGAGCCGGTCCAGGAGGTAGCCCCGCCATGAGAAGGTGAGGAAGAGAAGTACGTCCTTTCTCTCAGGATCTCCCGTGGCGGTGCCATGTCGGGAGCCCGTCAATCGCCATCGGCCCCCTCCCGGACTCGAGCCACGGTTCAGAGCCTCCAACCCAGCAGGTTCCAGTAGTGGAGCGACCAGACGAAGAGGAGGGCAACGAGGACCCCGGCACTGTAGCGGATCCTGAGCCACCGGGTTCCCACCCCCCGACCCCAGAGGAGGCCCACGGCCACCATGGCGACCAGGGCCGCCAGAGCCCCCACCACGGGAAGGGCCAACGCTACCGCGAAGCCGGTCATGGGGGTCGTCAGGAACCCCCAGAGGTCGAGGGCCGCGAAGAGCCCCACCACCGCGACGAGGAACCCCACATTGGCTGCGGCCACCACCATGAGGCTCCAGCGTCCGAGGCGAAGGGCACCCGGCTCGTCGAGGCGCCGTCCGCGCCGCCGGAACCAACCCACCACGCCGCCTCCGATAATCCCCAGGAACATGACCACGCCGCCTCCCAGGATAACGAAATGGAGGGGCGGCGAAGCGTGCCACGGCATCCGCTCCAGCGCCATCATGGGCGTCAGTGAGGGGAAGGCGTGGGTGGCACGGCCGCTCTCGTCCATCCGCAGGGCAACCAGGGTCGAGCCCCGCTCCTCCTGGAAGAGAAGCGGGCCGACCTGCACCATGCGCATGGTCCCGAAGGGAGTCCGGACGACGAGGACGCCGTCGTCCGCCCGGACCGGCACGGCGGACAGCAGCGCTGCGACCTTCTGGAAGGTCGTGTAGGGAACCCGATTGAAGCGGTAGTAGCCCAACAGGGGCTCCAGCTCGTCCGCCGATTCAGCCCTCGGCTCCGGCGGCACGGTGGGAAACTGCCAGTCCAGAAAGGTCTGCAGCACGGGAGCGAAGCTCACTTCGGCCCCGGTGCTCGTGTTGTACGACACGAACAACCCGAGGTCCTGCTCCGGGAAGAGCGCCAGCAGTGAATGGAACCACCCCGTGTTCCCGCCGTGCCCCACAATCCGCACCCCGTGGCTCGTCATCTCGTAGAAGCCGAGCCCGTAACCGGGGAGTCGGGGGTCGTGTTCGAAGTGGCGGGCCGTCATGGTCCGGACGGACTCCTCCTCCAGGATCCTGGAATCCCCGAGCCGGCCTTCCCCCAGGATCGCCAGCATGAATCTCGCCATGTCCGTGGCGGTGGAGGTCATCGAACCGGCAGGATCAGCGCCCATCGTGATCTCGAACTCCTGTGCCTGGAAGCCGCCGTTCGACGGCACGTACCCGCCCGACATGTGGGGAGCCAAGTGGTCCGGAAGAGGTTGGCGGCCCGTGGTCCGGGCCATGTCCAGCGGCTCCAGGATCCGTGACTCCAGGTAGTCATCCCAGCCGAGCCCCGACACCTGTTCCACGATCCGGCCCAGGAGGGCTACCCCGTAGTTGGAGTAGGCCGAGAAGGTTCCTGGGGGTCGCACGCGACCCGGGTAGTTGTCCCGGACCCAGTCGGCCAGGGACACCATCCGTCCCGGATCGTGGGTGAAGAGGTTCCGGATGTCCTCCTCGAACCCGGCAGTGTGGGTCATCAAGTCGGCCACCCTGATGGGCTCGGGGTAGGTGTCCGGCACCTGGAAGTCCAGGTATTCGTTGATGTCCGCATCCAGATCCAGGCGCCCGTCTTCCACGAGTTGCATTGCCGCGGTGAAGGTGAAGAGCTTGGTGACCGAGCCGATCCGGAAGAGGCTCTCCTCCGGACTCACCCTGCGACCTTCGGCCACGTCGGCATAGCCGTATCCACGGGCCACCACCACTTCCCCACCCTGCACCACCGAGAGTGTGGCTCCCGCGATGGACTTCTCCCGCAGATGGGTCTGGATCATCCCGTCGAAGAAGGCCGTCAGCGCAGCGGGATCCGGCGGGAAGGATGGCCGCTCCCATGACTCCGCGGGAACGGCTGTTTCAGCGGGCGGCGCCTGGGGGGATGAGGCTTCGAGGGAGCCTGCGCCTGTCGCCGGCCAGACCGCTCCCGCCAACAGGACGCAGGCGGCTCCGACCGCGGCAAGCCATTGAAACTGCAGGGTTTCCATGTTCATAGCAGGTCGCTCTCCAGAGAACGTGAGGAAGGAGGAAGTGCGCCGGGCTTCGGTAGAAAGGCCGAGGCGGCCAGGACCAGGGCCACGACGACCAGAGCGGCTGCGAACCAACCCATGAGGTGCGGGACGACCGACGCGAGGAAGAGGTACTCGGCCTGCACGGCCCACCCCACGAGTCCAATCAGAGCCCCCGCCACGCCCAGTTGCACCGCTCGCAGGAGGCGGCCCTCGCGCCGGAGCGGAGCGAGCCTCCGGCGCCCGACCCGGAGATCCAGGCCCAGTCGGAGGATCTGCCACACGGCCCCTGCCAGCAGGATCCCGACCAGTGCCCCCACGAGACGCGCGGCCAGGGTGATCCGAGTCATCCCCACGGTCGGAAGATCTCGCCACCGGGCCCAGTCGCCGAGTATCCGGGCCATGAAGGGCCAGCTCCGCTGGCTGTTCGTCAGGATCACGATGCCCTCGCCAGTGGCGGGAACCCAGTGCATGTGGGTCATCCACCCGTTGCCCTGCCCCCCGTGGAAGACCGCCGACTCGCCGCTGGGCAGCTCCTCGACGAAGTGGCCCAGGCCGTATCCATCCGCTACGACGCCGTAGATACCCAGCCCGGTGGCTTCCGCGGCGTGGAGCCGGTGGACGGAGGCTTCTTCCAGTACCCTCCCTCCCCGATCCGAGCGCCCGTACATCCCTGCCGCGACGAAACGGGCCAGGGGCTCGCCCGGGGTGTATTCCATCCCCAGGGTCCCCAGGGGCAGACCTGAAGTCCCGCTCAGAAGCCGGCGGACGGTCACCTGGCGGGTGTCAAACTCGGAGGGCGGAAGGCGGAACTCCGAGAACTGGGCCTCCACGGCCCCGTCCAACTCCACCAGATCCTCCTCCTCGAGTCGCATGACTCCCCAGGCCGTCACGGGTTTCGAAAGGGACTCGACCCGGTACACGGCATCCAACTCCATCGCACGATCCTGCCGCGGGTCCGCGTAACCGAAGGCCATGGACCACACCGGCTCCCCATCCACGATCAGGGCGAGGCTGGCACCGGGGATGTCGTACGCCCCCATCCACATTGGGACTCGCTGCTCCACATGACCGACGAACTCGGCGACTCCAGCGCCCGGCTTCGGGCCGTCCGGCCCACACGCCACCGCGGCGAGCACCACCAGGAAGATCGACAGGTGGCGCTGCCGCCGGGCTCGCTTCTTCGGCCGCCCGCCTACCGGGGCACTTCGTGGTATTCGCAACGTAGATTGTCCCCCTTTCCGATCAAGGCGCAAGTGGGCAGAAACGGACCGGCGGCGGCATCCATCACGGCCGGGGTGCGGACGGGAAGACCGGGGTGAGGAGGATCGGTCAGGGTCTCCTTCAGAGGTGATGCCCTCAACTCGGGGATCTCTTCGTCGAGAGGTACGACTCCAGGCCCGTCGACCTTCATTCCCTCGCCAACGTCCATTGGCCCGCAGGCAGGCCGAAGGCTGATCCTGACGCCGCTGACCCGTCGGATTTGAAGGTTGAGTTTCGGCTGACGGGTGGCTCCGCCACGAAACGGTAAGATTGTGAACGGCTAGTACAAGCTATATTCATGTATATGCAGACTACAATTTCGTACCGTAGCCTGCGCAGCCTCGGTACCATCGCCGACACTCTCACTCGCTCGCCGCTCCCCCCATGCCGCTGCCCCCCGCCCACGCCGGTTCGGAAATCCCCGCCCGGGACGGTTCGGAAACCCGCACGGGGGTTCCTCAGGCATACTCCCGTGCGGCCCCGTTGGGGAACCCCCCGGCGCCCTCGGGGGAGTTGTCAGGGAAGGAGTGGAGCTCCTCGCAACCCGCGCGAACCGCGGAGGAGGAAGGAGAAGGGTGACGGACCCGGAGGAGGGACAGCAGCAGCTGAGGGACGAAATCCGGTGGCTGGGGGAGCTGCTGGGAGAGGTGCTGGAGGAGCAGGCGGGGCGGCCGGCCTTCGACCTGGTGGAGGAGGTGCGGGCCCTGGCCCGGGGGCGCCGGGAAGGGGAAGAGGGCGCCGCGGAACGGCTCGCCTCGCTGGTGGGCGACCTCTCGGAGGACGAGATGGAGGCGCTCATCACCGCATTCAGCGTCTTCTTCGACCTGGCGAATCTGGCGGAGGACCGTCACCGAGTCCGCGTGGTGCGAGGCCGGGAGCGGGAGGGGGAGCACCGGAACGGCGAGACCCTCGACGAAGCCGTCGGCCTCCTGAAAGAGGCGGGTCTCGAGGCACCGGAAGTGGAGGCGCTCCTGGCGGAAACCGGCATCGAGTTCGTCTTCACCGCCCATCCCACCGAGGCGAAGCGCCGCTCGGTCCGGGAAAAAGTCCGCGATCTCCGCACGCACCTCTACGAGCTGGACGCCCCCGGCCTGCTGGCCAGGGAGCAGCGTCGCCTGTCCCGGCTGGTCAAGGCGGACATCACGGCGCTCTGGCAGACCGAGTTCATCCGGTTCCGCCGTCCCACCGTCCTGGAGGAGCTCGACCGCTCGCTCTTCTTTGCCGGGAACCTCTGGACGGTCATCCCCGAACTCTTCGGGGAGCTGGAGGAGGCGCTGGGCGCCCACTATCCGGACCATGCCTTCCACCTTCCACCCCTCATCCGGTTCGGCACCTGGATCGGGGGGGACCGGGACGGCAACCCGTACGTCACCGCGCCGGTGACCCGCCAGGCGCTCGAGCGACTCCGGAAGGAGGCGCTGGAGCGGCACATGGCCCAGGCCCGGACCACGCGGCGACACCTGAGCATGTCATCGAAGAAGGTGGCGGTAGCAAAGGAGCTCCTGGAGACCCTGGACGAGTGCGCCGCTCGCTGGCCCGCCCTGGAAGAGAAGCTCTCCCACCTCTCCCGTACGGAGCCCTACCGACGGTGGCTGCGGATGGTCGAGTGGCGCCTCCAGCGGGCCGGCGAAGCCCGGATCCTGGAGCCCCTTCCCGAAGGGGCCTACGGCGACCCCACGGAGCTGGTGGCGGATCTCCGGCTGGCCCGGAGGAGCCTGGGACAGAACGGGGCGGAACTCCCGGCCCGGGCCTACCTGGATCCCTGGATCCGGCAGGCGGAGGTCTTCGGCTTCAGCCTCATGCGCCTGGACGTGCGACAGGAATCCAGCTGGTACGAAGGGGTGATGACCGAGATCCTGCGCCGCCTGGAGATCCACCCCGACTACCAGAGTCTCAACGAGGAGGCGCGGCAGGAGGTGCTCACCGGGAGCATGCCGTGCCGCCGGGAGCTTCCGGACGAGGAGCTCCCGAAAGAGGAGCTCTCCGAAGAGGTGCAGGAGGCGGACGCGCTCTTCCGGCTTCTGGCCTCGGTCTGCCGGGTTTCGGGACCGGACTCCCTGGGCGTCCAGGTGATCTCCATGACCCGCAGACCCAGCGATGTCCTCATGGTCCTCTGGCTTTCGAGCTGGGCGGCGGCCCGGGAGGGGCTCCCCGACGACCGGCTTCCCGTGCCCATCGCTCCGCTCTTCGAGACCATCGACGACCTGGAGGGAGCGGCGGACACCCTGGACGACCTCCTGGGGCAACCGGTATACCGGGAGCACGTGCGGGCCCTTGGCGATCGCCAGGTGGTCATGGTGGGCTATTCCGACAGCACCAAGGACGGCGGATACCTGGCGGCGTCCTGGCGTCTCTACGACGCCCAGTTCCGGATGCTGCGCCCCGCCAGGACCCACGGGGTTCGTCTCGTCCTCTTCCACGGGCGGGGCGGCGCCCTGGGCCGAGGGGGCGGTCCGGCGGCCCGACACGTCCGCTCCCTTCCACCCCGCACGCTCCGGGCCGGCCTCCGGATCACCGAGCAGGGCGAGGTCCTTGCGGAGCGCTACGACGACCCCTGGATTGCCCGGCGCCACCTGCAGCAGATGCTCTCGGCGGTCCTGGAGTGTGCCGCGTCGGCGCCGGCTGAAAGGGAGGAGGACGGTGACGCGGAAGCGGAGGAGGGCGGTGACGTCCCGGCCTCCCTTCTCCGGAATCGCCTGGAGGGGCCCGCGGAACGCTCGAGGGCCGTCTACCGGGAACTGGTGGACCGGCCCGGCTTCATCCGCTACTTCGAAGAGGCGACGCCCATCTCGCAGATCGAGGAGCTGCCCATCGGCTCCCGCCCGGCCC
>SKVI01000041.1 GCA_007129525.1 Gemmatimonadota bacterium
GCGCACGAGCGGTGGCCGGCCAGCCTCCACCCCTCCAGCCGGTCGTACTCCGCCACCAGGAGCAGGAACCGGTAGTCGTGGGCGTGGCGGTGCCCCGCCATCTCCGCCATCCGGTCCTCCAGGGTGACGATCCGGTCCTGGTGCGTGGCGGGGTCGTCGGGATCGGGGTTGGGCGCCTCCCCATCGTACGTCGGCGGCTCCGCCTCGCAAATTTGCCAACGGCCGCGCCCCGTAGTCGATCGGGTGTGCGCCCTTTTGGGAGACCGCTCCCCGAGGGACGTTTCACCTGAAACGCCCATCCGGTCAAGGCCATTCACACTCGTCTCTTCCCCCCCGTACGACGCGCTCGCCTCGCCGGTGATCATCCCGTCTGCCATTCTCCGGTCCACCATCATCCCATCCATACCACCACCTCCCAAGTGCAAGTCCGCCATCTGCTTGCACTAATATAACGGTGGGTTCGGCGGCCCTCTCACGCGGCACTGGGCCGCGAAACTGGCCCTCTCAGGTCATCCGGGCCCGGGCAGGCAGGCGAGGCGGCTCAGGCGGGACGGGAGGCCGGGCAACGGCGGTGTTTGGAGGGGATGTCGGCTCACCCCAATCACCCCGCCCTCAAAGCTGTCCATAGCTGATTGGGAACTCTTCATGGGAGTTGGGGCCTCCGCGGAGTCAGGGTCTCCGCGCAGACGGATGGGCACGCTTCACGGTGAACTTGAAACGCCGCAAGAGAATGTGGAGCCCTTCGCTTCACCTCCATCCAACCCCCGGATCTTCCCAGATTTCCGGGCACACCAACCCCACTGCCCACTCACACATTTCTCCTAACCCATGCCTCGCGACTACTTTGTCAGACTCAGGGGGCACTCTTGGGAACAGTCCTGAGTCTGACCTCCGCGACGCAGCTCGCCCCTCTTTCCGATCACGCTGTTGGAGCTTTCTTCCGCTTTCGGGGTCAGCGTGGACGGCCGCCAGGGCACGATCCGAGTGCGCCGGCCACTATCCGGTGCCGGTGGCGCTCCGGGGCGGTCGCCGACGTCGTGTTTTCATCGCATCTCAGAACCGGGAGTAGAGAGCACCATGAGCGACAGCGTCTACAAGGTCATCGAACTGGTGGGCACCAGCACCGAGTCGTGGGAGCAGGCCACGAAGAACGCCATCGACACCGCTTCCCAGCAGCTCCGGGACCTCCGAATCGCCGAGGTGAGCGAGCTCGACGTGCAGTTGGAGGAAGGCAAGATCGTGCGCTACCGGGCCAAGGTGAAGGTGTCATTCCGCTACCAGGCCTGACCCGCGGCGGCACACCGCAGACTACACACCAGAACGACCGCCCCCCCTGCCCGAACCCCACACCGCGCCCCGGGTAGGGGGGGGCTTCCCATGTTCGACCGAACTCCACCACCCGAGACCGCTTTTCGGGAGTACCGGGGACCCGATGACGACCCCTCGCCCCCCGACGAGGGATGGGCGGCCGCCGTGGCCCTCATCCTGCGGGGCGACGAGTTTCTCATGATCAGGAGAGCTCGACTTCAGGGCGATCCCTGGTCGGGCCAGATGGCGCTCCCGGGAGGCCGGAGGGATCCCGGCGACGACTCGCTTCTCCGAACCGCCATCCGGGAAACCCGTGAGGAGGTGGGAATCGACCTGGGGGAGGGAGGACGGCTCCTGGGTTGCCTCTCCGTCCTGGCACCCCGCTCCCGTCAGTTGCCTGCGGTGTCCATCCTCCCCTTCGTATTCAGCATCACACGGCCAGCGACTCCCAGGCCCCGGAGCGCAGAGGTAGCTGAGGCGCTCTGGGTCCCCCTGAGCATCCTCCACCGCCCCGAGGCCCGATTCATCCACCACCACCCGGTGGCCGGCGCCCGCATCGCTTTCCCCGCCCTGGACGTGGACGGCCGAACGGTGTGGGGCCTCACCCACCGTATTCTGGAGGATTTCCGGCGGCGGATCACCGAGCCGGATGAAGGCGCGGGCGCTTCTCTCCCCCCTTCGTCACCCCACGATCTACACGAAGAAGAGGGTGCTTAGCTGTTGCCGATTGTGGAGGATCAACTCCACGGGCCCGCAAGAGGGGCGCCCGAGAGGGCGACGGACCGGAAGGTGCCCAGACGAAGCGATCCTTCTCCCGGCCGTGCGGTCAGTGACATGAATCCGGCCCGGGCCAGCTCCCGGGCCTCGCCACCACGCAGAACCACTTCGGTTGGCGGCACCACCTGGGGGCCCGAGTCACTCCGATGGACAGCCACCGGCAAGCCCCGAAGCTCCTGGACGCTGCCGGGTCGGAACTCCCACCCTTCCCGGGCAAAGGCCGTCCCCAGAAGGAGCACGGCGGCGAAGCCTGGATGCCCCCAAAGGAGCTGTGTCAGCTCCGGGTCCTCGCCGGTCTCCAGCTCCTGGAACTCCATCGTCTCGCAGGGATTTTCCTCGGGGTCGTACGGCGCCCGCAGCAGAAAGCGGGGGAGCAGGAGCCCCAGAAAGGGGGCTCCGTCGTGGGCCCGAACCCTCTGCCATGCCCTCCTCTGCGTGTCCTCGTCTCCGTCGCCGCCTTCCAGGAGCGATGGATCCACCTCTGCCAGAAACGGGATCCCCGACGTCAGACCCGTCCGGGCCATTCCCTCCATGGCAGCCACGTCGTCGGGCTCGGAAGAGAAGGCCTGGTGCAGCATGACCACCGACCATGTCCCCTCCCCCAGGACGTTCCGGGCAGCATCGTCCAGGAGCCGGGGCAGCAGATCCCCACTGGCCGCATCCAGCAGCTCCTCCCGGTGGACCTGGAGAACGTAGACCTTGAGCTTCGGCGACGTCTCCAACTGGCGGACCAGGAACTCCAGACCCTTCCAGCGGGCCTCCATGGTCTGGAATCCGGGGTGGTGCAGGAGGCGCCGAAGCTGGCGGGTGGTTTCGGCATCCAGGACCTCGAGCCGGCGCTCCACCTCCTCCCCCGGCTCCGAGACCCCATGCTCTCGGGTGAGCCGGCGAATCAGCGCGTCCAGCTCGCCGGCACCGCCCAGGGGACCAGCTGAGCTTCCCTCCCCGGAGACTTCGCCGGAGCCGTTCGTACGCCGTGGGTCCGGAGTCTCTGCCAGCACCTGGTCCAGAAGCCCGTCTCCACCCTCCATCTCCTGTGCCGGAGAGGAGGGAGGGGCCTGCTCCTCCGGATCGGACTCCTGCACCGAGACGGACGTGGGGTCGTCCAGGAGCCGCTGCCGGGCCTCGCGTATGGCCTGAAAGAAAGGCACCCGGACCAGGAGGCGGTCGGGATGGAAGTCCTCCCGCGAACGGAAGGTGACCATCAGTGGAGGCCCTCCTCCTTCAACGGGAATCCGAACCGAGGGCTCCAGCGAGGCCATGAACCGGTCCACCTCGTCGCGATCCACCAGGACCGGAAGTCGCTCGGCCAGGGGCGGAAGGGCGTCGGCCCGAGCCCCCAGGTCGATCCCCCGGAAGTCTCCCATGACGAGAATGCTGAAGGGATCGTTCCGGCGAGGCCGAGCCCGAAGCGGTTCCTCCCGGGCCTCGTCCACCGGTCCCGCTTCCATCTGGACCCGCACCTGACTCGGACGGGAACCGGGGGACGACGATCCGCCATCGCTTCGGCTGGTCATGGTGGCCTCCCTTGGCCTGGGGTGTCTGATCTGTCCTCAGCGATCATGTTCGGTCCCATCATATGCCGCCGAAGGAATCAGTGCGAGGGGGCGCTTTCAGCCACTCCTCTCCGGAACCAGCGACCGGTCTTGCATGTACTGATCGTGCTGGCTCCCGGAATCAGGTCCCGACGGACAGTGCCCGGACCCGCACCACCGACCGACGATTCGCAAGCAAGAAGGAGGATATGACATGAAGGATCGCTCCCGGCTGACCCCCACTTCGTCCTCACGCCCGCTCCTCGCCCTTTCCGGCCTGCTCCTCCTGGCACTCTTCATGGTCCCGGCGGCTCCAGTCGAGGGGCAGGTGTTGCACGAGGAGCTTTCCACCCAGTACGGTCCCATCACGGTAGAACGGGTGGCCGACGGACTGGAGCAGCCCTGGGCCATCGCATTCCTCCCCGGTGGCGAGATGCTGGTGAGCCAGCGTCCCGGCGGGATCTTCCTGATCTCGAACGGAGAGGTCACCGAGATCTTCGGGGCGCCCGAGGTGCATGCCCAGAACCAGGGCGGAATGCTGGACCTGGTGGTCCATCCGAGCTACGAGGAGAACGGATGGATCTACATGACCTACTCCAAGGGTGACTCCGACGCCACGGTGCCGGCACTGGCCCGTGCCCGACTGGACGGGAACGCGCTGGCCGACTTCCAGGAGCTCTTCGAGTCCAACACGCCCACCTCGCCAGGGCGGCACTACGGCTCCCGGATCCTCTTCCTCGATGACGGAACCCTCCTGATGAGCATCGGTGACCGGGGGGCCCAGCCCGAGCGCGCACAGGACACCAGGGACCACTCGGGCACGCTGGTCCGGCTGAACGACGACGGCAGCGTCCCCAATGACAACCCGTTCGTGGACGACCCCGCCTATGCGCCCGAGATCTTCTCCTACGGCCACCGCAACATTCAGGGGATCGTTCAGCATCCAGCCACCGGCGAGATCTGGGCTACCGAGCACGGCCCCCGAGGGGGTGACGAGCTGAACCTCATCGAGGCCGGGGCGAACTACGGATGGCCCGTAGTGAGCAAGGGACGCGACTACCGGACCCAGGAGCAGTGGGGCGAAGGTCGGAGCGCCCCGGGGATGGAGGATCCGGTCTTCGAGTTCCTTCCCACTCTGGCCCCCTCCGGGCTGGCGGTGGTGAGCGCCGGCGACTTCCCTTCCACCTGGGACGGAAACCTGCTGGCGGGCGGACTCCGCTCCGAGCGGATCCTGCGCCTGGTCATCGAGAACCAGGCGGTGGTCCACGCCGAGGAGATCATCGACGGTGAGCTGGGCCGCATCCGCGATGTCCGCATGGGGCCCGACGGAGCCATCTACGTGGCCACCGGAGAGACCGACGGCGGAATCTACCGGATCACGCCCGCCGGCTGACCTTTTCGCTGGACGGATGATAGGACCGGCGCTGACCAATGAGACCGGCGCTGAGGCCGGCCTGTCCAGCGCCTGATGCGGCCCGCCACCGTCAATGGGGCGGGCCGCGGCCGTTCTACGGTGGTCCCACCTGGTCCAGCTCCCGGAGGAGACGCTCGCCGGCCTCGGTCCAAGCCGGCGGCTCGACCTCGGTGGCCAGGCGGTTGGCCAGGAGGAAGGCCAACCGCGCCACCCGGGCGGCCTTGTCCGGATCGGTCCGTTCGGCGGTGTCCGAAGGCAGGTGGTAGTCGTCGTGCAGCCACGTGGTGAGCATGAGGGCCGGGATTCCCTTCTCCACGAAGCTGAAGTGGTCGCTCCTGAGGAAGGCCTGTTCCTCGGGCTCGGGGTCCGGTGCCACCACAAGCCCCAGCTCGGGATGATCCCGGGCCACCTGGTGCACCAGTTCGCCGATGGTGCTGTACTCCTCACCGATGGCGTAGAGCGTATCCGGCGCGTTTCGTGACACCATGTCCAGGTTCAGGTTGGCCACGATGTTCTCCAGCGGCACGGTGGGATTCTCGGCAAAGTAGGCGGATCCCAGGAGACCCTTCTCCTCGCCACTCACCCAGAGGAAGAGGATGGACCGGGCCGGGGGCTCGGGCAGTTGGGAGAAGGCCCGGGCGGCTTCCAGCACCGCTGCCGTGCCCGACGCATTGTCGTCGGCGCCGCTGTAGATGGAATCCCCCCGCTCGTCGGGAGGTCCCACGCCCACGTGGTCGTAGTGGGCGGTGAGGACCACGTACTCCCGGGCCAGGTCCGGGTCGGAGCCCGGAAGCCGGGCCACCACGTTGGGCACCTCGGCGGCCTCATCTCCGAAGACCGACTGAAACGAGAGGGTCACGTTCTCCAGCACCTGCGCCGGCGCCGGGGGATCCCTACCGCCCCTGGGCTCGACCCCCACCGACTCCAGGAGCTCCTGGCCCACCTCGTAGGCCAACCCGATGATGGGCAGGGGCACCTGGGCGGCGGCCCCGCCCTCCAGGGCGGCAGCGAGCTGGAAGGTGGCTGAGGCGTCGGTCTCCTCGTCCATGAGGAGGACCACCCCCGAGGCGCCGGCCTGCATGGCGGCCTGGATCGCCATGCCGAAGTCGGGACCGAGGCCGTCGGGCAACCCCACCACCAGGGGTGCCCCCTGGGCCTGGGGGGGAAGCCCCTGCATGGCTGAAGCCGGATCGGCGGCGTAGATGGGCGTGCCCTCGGCCGGTCCCGGCGGCCCAGGAAGGGCGAAGTACTCGTGCTGGTACACCCAATCCCGGCGATCTCCGTTGATCTGCACGTAGGCGTGGCTTTCCCGGCGATCCAGGGGCGAAGACTCGAAGGTCCACCGCTGGATGAAGCTCCCCTCGTCGCCGGCCCCCTCCAGCCCCAGGGCGGCCAGCTCGTCCACCAGGTATTCCGC
>SKVI01000141.1 GCA_007129525.1 Gemmatimonadota bacterium
GTCGTCCATGGCCACCGCCGAACTGGGGTTCTCTCCGGAGAGCATCACTTCACCGGTCAACTCCAGGGTTCCGGAATCCAGTGCCACCAGCCGTCCCGGCCCGACAGGCTGGAATTGATCCAACTGGGCGTCGATGACGAAGACCGCCCCACCGGCCTCCACGAACCCCTGGGGGTGGAGACCCACATCCACCTCCTGGTGGGCAACTCCCTGCCGGACGTTCACATGACTCACCGTCCCACGTCCCGGGTTCGCCACCAGGGCCGTGGAATCGGTCAGGAAGATGGACCCCGTGGCCCCCGAACCTTCAGGTAGCGCGATGGTCCGGACCACCCGGGCCGTCTCGAGGTCCACGACCTGTGCGGCGGGGAAAACGCCCATTGGAACCAGGGCGATGCCTTCTCGGATGGAGAGCCCCACCGGACTCCCGTCCCCCCCGAGCCGCAGCTCCACGGTCCTCCCGTCGTCCATGGAACGGTCCACGTCGAAGATGGTCAGGGTCTCCTCGACGCTGTTCACCACCACCCCCACCTCCCGCAGATCCTCCGCAGGCGGCGCGTCCGTGGGCGAGGATCCGTCGCAGGCAGCCAGCACGAGGGCTGCGGCCAGTACGACGATCCAGGCGAGGGTGGAAGATGGCTGCGATGTCCCTCGGATCGAGCGAGTCACGGTAGAATGCTCCATTGTTCGGGTTGAACTTTTCAGGTGTTGAGGTCGGAAATCAGGTGCCACTGTCCGTCTCTCAGCGTCTCTCTCCCGGCCGGACTTCGAGCTCCAGGCCAAAGGTGCGCCCGGGCTCCGGGAAGGCATGAATGAAGGGCGCCCTCTGACCCAGCAGGCGATCAATTCGGAGGAGAGGCCGGACGTCCCAGCCGCCGAGCTCCATCTCCCCCCGAGCCGTCAGGTCGAAAGTCCAGAAGGCCGGAAGTGCGTTGGCCGCGGCGGGCACGGGAAACCGCTCCCCCGTGTAGCGGGCCTGGAGGCTCGTGTGCCATCCCCCCCGGACCCAGGCCAGCGTCCCTCCACCGGTGAGCCGGGGACGGTAGATGACCTGGACCCCCGGCGTCCCTCCGCCTCGCCGGTAGGTGGTTCGGTTGGCCGAGAGGTGGCCCCCCAGCCGAAGTCCGGAATGGGCATGTCGGATCTCACTCCGGAGTTCTCCGCCCTGCCGCTCCACGTCGACGTTCCGTGGACTCCACACGAACCGGAAGTCCGGGGCCCAGACGATCATGTCCTTCATGTCGCCCAAGTAAAGGTCTCCGGCCAGATGAAGCTCGACAGCTCCGAGCTCCCAGAGGCCATCGAGACCCAGCTCCACCTCGTGGGGCACCCGCTCGCCACGCAGGTGGGGGTTGGGCCGGATGCCGACACCCTCGCGAAAGAAGAGGTCGCCGGCGGAAGGAGGGGAGAAGGACGAGCGGTGCGAGAGCTGAACGAGGACATCGCCCAGCGTCCACTCGAGGGTCAGGCCGTGGGCGGCGGCCCACTCCCGGGTCGCGCCGTCCCGGTGCAGACGGAGAGCGGCTCGCAGGTGGGGCGTGCCGGGGAGAGGCACCTGCCTCACCTCGGCGTGCGCGCCGAGCTGAGCGGTGAGCGATTCGACGGGGTCATCGCCGTCCAGCACATGGCTCTCCAGCGTCCGGCGGCTTCCATCCACGTCGACACCCACCAGAACGCGGCCCGTCTCGCCGGGTTCACCCTCGACTCCGAACCGGGCCCCGGTCTCGGTGAGCCGCGTGGAATCGTCGAAGGGGACCCCCATGGGAGGCGCGGGATCGGTGAGGCGGGCCCTCTGCCGGCGATGATGGAGGTGACCGTCAAGGTGGCCCATCGACGACTCCCGCGACCATCGGGCGCTGGCCACCAACGCCTGTTGCTCCTGTCGGGCCGACTCCGACGGTGCGAAGCTCTTTCCGGGAATCCCCCGCTCCAGGTCGTCCAGGCGCACTCTGAGGGCCGCGGTCCCCCCGAGGAGATCGCCTCCGGCACCCAACCGCAGGCCGTTCTGCGCCAGATCGGCGTTCCGGCGCCACCGCTCGCCCCCACCCAGAGCCTCCCCGGCCGGATAACTGAATCCGCCACGGACGGACCGGGTCTCTCCACCGATGGTGAACCACCGACGGGCCGCCTCGTAGGAGAATCCGGCGCTTGCCCCCCGCTCTCCCATTGAGCCCCCGTGGAGAGCCAGTCGACCCGCCTCACTCGCTCCCCGGGTTTCAACCAGGACCACTCCGGTGAGGGCACCCGATCCATATCTGGCCGCCTGGGCACCCGGAATCACCTGAACCCGTTCGATCTCCTCGGTGGAAACCGTCGAAAGGTCGGCCACCCCGGTAAGAGGATCGTTGAGGACCACCCCGTCCACCAACACCAGGACCTGGTCCGGCGCACCGCCCCGGAGCCTGATCTCCTGGGCACCTCCAGGACCCCTGCGGACCACCAGCACACCAGGCATCCCTCCCAGGAGGTCTCCCGCCGTGCGGGCGCCACTGGCCTCGACGGCCTCCCGGTCCAGGACCATACCTTCATCTCGACGGGCTCGAACCTGGATCTCGGCGGCGGGAAAGGCGCGCGGGGTAAGCTCAGCTCGAAAGCGGGCGACCTCGCCGTTTCGGACGTTGACGGTGAGGGTGGCCGGTTCATAGCCGAACCGCTGCAGGTGGAGCTCCACCTCCCCCGGCACGAGTCCCCTGACATGAACCCGACCATCACCGTCGGTGAGCAGATGGCGTCCCGTCCCCACCACCGAGATCCTCACGGCTGCGAGCCCCGTCCCGGTGGGGCCGTCTACCACCTGTCCCTGAAGCTCACCGGGGAACTGGGCTGCGATCCCGGCCGCCCCCACGGTCCACGCGCCGTGAGACAGACCACCGGCCAGAAAAAGAGAGAGGAAGAGGCAGACGCTGCCCACACGCCGCCACAACGCCCGCCACCGGGAGGGTGGCTGGCCAGAGGCCCAGACCGATAGAAATGAAATGACCCGCACCTCTCGCCCTCGAAGAGTGCATGGGAATGCCGTGGGGCGAGCAGGTCTCCTGACTCGAGGCGAGCATCTCCTCACCTTCCCGGAGAACGAATCTCCAGTGGCTTCTCAAGGAGGACTCTCTCCTCTGCATCGACCTCGGAGGTCGAGACAGAGGGCCTCTCACAGTGGCGGGGCCGTGCCGGATTCTCACCGGCTTCCGGATTGCATCGCCCGCAGGGTTGAATTGTGTGGAGACGGTGTTGCCGAGGGGCCCCTGAGCGTATGCTCCAGCAGGTCGCCTCGTCCCGACCGCTCCAATTTGAAGGGTAGGCTCCTGGAGCCAGGAGGTCAAGCGGACCGTCAGCGGGGGGAGGCGACCGCCGACTGTCGGTCCAGAATCCGGTACTGTATGGCCTCGGCCAGGTGGCTTCGCACCACCCGCTCCGATCCTTCGAGGTCGGCGATGGTTCGGGCCACCTTCAGAACGCGGTGTACCCCCCGGGCCGAAAATCCCAGACTTCGTGCGGCTCCGTGGAGGAGCTCATCTCCTGCCGAATCGGGTGCCGCATGCCGCTCCAGCTGGGCCGGCGTCATGGTGGCGTTCACCCTGCCGGGACCCAGGCGGCGATGCTGGCGAACTCGAGCCGCAACCACCCTCCGGCGCACGACCTCGGCCCGTTCTCCCGGGGCGCCCTCCCGGAGGTGGGTGTAGGGAACCGGCGCCACCTCCAGGTGGAGGTCAATCCGATCCTTCAAGGGGCCGGAGATACGTCCCCGGTACCGCGCCACCTGGGTGGGATCGCAGGTGCACGGCCGATCCGGATCGGTCAGGTGACCGCATGGGCAGGGGTTCATGGCGGCCACCAGGGTGAACCGAGCCGGAAAGCGGACCCGCTCCCGGGCCCTCACCACGCTGATCCACCCCGACTCCATCGGCTGACGCAGGGTCTCCAGCACACTCCGGGAAAATTCCGGGAGCTCGTCCAGGAAGAGGATTCCCTGGTGGGCCAGGCTGATCTCCCCCGGACGCACCGGGCGTCCTCCTCCCGCGAGGCCAGCACGACTCACGCTGTGGTGTGGGGCCCGGAACGGTCGTGCTCGGACGACGCCGGCCTCACCGGCAAGGAGTCCGGCCACCGAGTGGATGGTGGTGACCTCCAGAGCCTCTTCCCGCTCCAGGGGCGGAAGAATCCCCGGAAGTCGGCGGGCCAACATGGTCTTTCCGGATCCCGGCGGCCCCATCATGAGGACGTTGTGCGCGCCGGCGGCTGCCACCTCGAGCGCCCGCTTCACTCCCTGGTGTCCCCTCACCTCGGCCAGATCCAGGTCCACCTCGTCGAACCCCGAGCCCACCTCCGGAGCTTTGACGCGGGCGAGGCGCCGGGTGCCCTTCAGGTGGTCCATCACCTCTCCCAGGGACGATGCGGCGAGGACTCGCAATCCGGGGTCCGCAGCCGCCGCCTCCTTCCCGTTCTCACGAGGAACGATGAACGTGTGGACTCCTTCGGGCCGACAGCTCCGGGCAATGGCCAGGGTGCCCCGGACGGGCCGAAGCCGACCATCGAGCCCCAGCTCTCCCACGAACGCTCTGGCCTCCAGGACCTCCCGGGGAAGATCGCCGGCGGCCACCAGGAGGCCCAGGGCCAGGGGAAGGTCGAAGCCGCTGCCGTCCTTCTTCAGGTCCGCCGGGGCCAGATTCACCGTGATCCGCCGGGGTGGGAAGCGGAATCCGGTGTGCGCGAGGGCCGCTCGGACCCGGTCCCGACCTTCCTTCACCGCGCTCTGTGGCAAGCCGACCACCGACATGGACGGGATGCCGGAGGCCAGGTGTACCTCCACCCGAACCGGAACGCATCGGATTCCGCTCACCGCTCCCGACCGAACTCGGGCAAGCATCTCCCCCTCCCTCTCCGGAACCTCCGGGACCGGTCGTTCCCGTCCCGCCATGCCCAAGATCGAAGAAGGATCGCGCCCGTGGGATGGGTTTTCGGGACGCTACACGGTCGAGTCCGGCCCCGTGATGGGTGCCTCCCTATGCCCGGACCGGGCCGCCTGATAGCCCACACCGGCCGCCGCCGCCCCTCCAGCCGCAGCGGCCGGGGCCGCCTCCCCGGTGCCGAACCCGGCAACCTGGAGCGCCTGCCTCCGCACCGCATTGATCCAGATCCCCATGTCGTCGAGCCAGGCGTACAGGGTCGGTGTCAGCGCCAGCGTCAGGAGCGTGGAGGTGGTGAGTCCTCCGATGACCGCCTGCCCGATGGGAGCGAACATGACCCCCATCCCTTCGGTGGCCCAGAACGCCATGGGAACCAGCCCCATGAGGGTGGTGAGACTGGTCATGAGGATCGGCCGGAGCCGTGCGGTGCAGCCGGTGAGGAGGGCGTTTCGGCGGTCCATGCCTCGGTCCCTGAGCTGGTTCACCAGGTCGATCATCACGATGGAGTTGTTCACCACGATCCCCACTGTGATGAGGATCCCCAGAAACGACAGGATCGAGAAGGTGGAGCCCGTGAGAAGGAAGATGAGTCCCAGTCCCGGCACCGCAAAGAAAATGGAAAAGTAGATGATGAGGGGGAGCACGAGCGACTCGAAGAGCGCCGCCAGGACCAGGTAGATGAGGACGAGCGCCAGGAGCGCCGCGATGAGCATGTCTCCGAACTGCTCCTGCTCCTCGGCCCAGCCCCGTCCCAGGTCCCACGAGTACCCCACCGGGAGCTCGAAGCCGGCCATGGCGGCCTGGACGTCCTCGATGACCTCGTCCCGGTTGTGCCCGGTGGATACCTCCGCAGAGACCGACACCGCCGTCTGCCGATTCTCCCGCTGGATGTCCTGTGGGCCACCCACCACCATGATGTCGGCCACCGTCCCCAGAGGCACGCTGTTTCCGTCCACCGTTCCCACCGCCAGGTTGCCCATCTGGGAGATGGAGAGCCGGTCCTCGTCCCGGAGCTGTAGAAGAACGTCCACCTCCCGTTCCCCGGAGCGGAAGCGGGTGGCCACCGAGCCGCGGAGAGCACCGGAAACGGCCTGGGCCACCTCCTGCGATGTCAGCCCCTGACGCTCGGCAGCGCGGCGATCGACCCGGACCCGCACCTCCTCGTTCCCCGACTCCAATGCGTTGTCGATGTTGTTGATCCCCTGGACGTTGGACTCCAGGTGCAGCTCTACCGCCTCGGCCAGCCGAGCCAGCTCCGTGGTACTCTCTCCCACCAACCGGACCTGAACGCCCGACATGCGTCCGAAGCCTCGCCGCTGCCGCCACTCCACGCCGGGGATCACCGGCAGCATCTCCTCGATCTCTTCGGTGATCTGAGCCGTGGACTTGCTCCCCCCCTCGGAGAAGGGCTTGAGGGTCATGAAGATGCTGGCGAAGTTCGAGCCGGAGAAGGAGGAGACGTTCTCGATCTCCAGCTCCTCAGCCCGCTCCAGAAGAAGCTCCTCGGCCTCGGCGA
>SKVI01000051.1 GCA_007129525.1 Gemmatimonadota bacterium
CCACCGGGATGAGACCTCCCGAAGCCGCCCTCCACACGGGCCCGACAGGGCTGTTCGTGGGGGCGGGAATCCTCCTGTTCATCGTGGGTGTCCGCCGCGACCAGCGCGCCTGGTGGTGGACCCCCGCCCTCGCGCTGGGCGGCGTGGCAGGCGTCTACCTCTGGGGCATTCTGGGAGCCTGATCGGAAAGGCGGGTGCGGCCGGGCGCAGGGGTCTTGCGAGACGGAGACACCCGGCCCCGTGGCCGGAGGGCAGATCTGGACTGTTCACAAACCATCGAAGGCATGAACGATACGACCACGGAAGAACGGCGGGTCAGGATCAGCAACCGGATGGGCCTGCATGCCCGCCCGGCAGCTGAATTCGTAAAGCTGGCCGGACAGTTCAGTTCCGACATCCACCTGTCGAAGGACGGCTTCGAGGTGAACGGAAAGAGCATCATGGGCGTCCTCATGCTGGCGGCGGAGCAGGGAACCGAGATGGTGATCCGAGGGAAGGGAGACGATGCCGCGGAAGCGGTGGAGGCCCTCTCCCAGCTCATCGAACAGGGTTTCGGGGAGAGCTGAGGTGTCCACCTTTCGCGATGGCCTGGCGGTCTCCGAGGGCATTGCCATGGGACCCATCCACGTCCTCCGCTGGGGGGTGCCCGACGTGCCCCACGAGACGGTGGCTGCAGACGATGTGGAGCGGGAGGTGGAGCGCTTCCACGAGGCCCGGGAGTGGGCCGGCCGGCGGATCCAGGAGCTCCGGGACAGCACCGAGGCTCGGCTGGGAAGCCTGGAGGCCAGGATCTTCGATCCGCAGCTCCTCATGTTGGATGATCAGGAAGTGGTGGACGGCACGGTCCGCTACATCCGCGAGAACCGGCTTTCCGCCGCCCGGGCGTTTCACTGGCGCATGCTGGAGCTCCAGGCCCTCTGGATCCGGACCGCCAATCCCATGGTCCTGGACCGCCTGAACGATCTGGAGGACCTCATGACCCGGGTGCTCCACCGCCTCCTGGAGCTGCCGGAGCCCGGTGACCTGACGGGAGGACAGGAGCCTGCCATCGTGGTGGCCGAGAATCTCACCCCGTCGCTCACCGTCCAGATGGATCCCGACCTCATCCTGGGCATCGCGGCTGACCGGGGCACCCGCACGTCGCACTGGGCCATCCTGGCCCGCTCCATGGAGATCCCGGCCGTCGCGGGGCTGGTGGACGTGTCCCGGACGGTCACCGAAGGCCAGGAGGGGATCGTGGACGGGCGCGTGGGACGCTTCGTCCTGGATCCCGACGATCGGGACCGGACCATCTTCCGCCAGCGCAAGCACCAGTTCCGGGCGTGGGAGGAGGAACTGGCAGAGATCGCCCGGTTGGACGCGGTGACCCAGGACGGACAACCCATCGCCCTTCGGGCGAACGTGGACCTTCCCGCCGAGGCATTCCGGGCCGTCCACCACGGTGCCGAGGGCGTGGGGCTCTTCCGCACCGAGTTCCTGGTGGTGGGACGAAACTCCATGCCCGAGGAAGAGGAGCAGTACGAGGCCTACCGGTCGGTGACGGAGGCCTTTCCGAACCGGGCCGTTGTGATCCGCACCTTCGACCTGGGGGGCGACAAGTTTCCCATGTTCCTCCATATGCCGGCCGAGGAGAACCCCTTTCTGGGTTGGCGGGCCATCCGGGTATGCCTGGACCGCCTGGAGCTTTTCCGCCCGCAGCTTCGGGCCATCCTCAGGGCCACGGCCCACGGAGACGTACGGATCATGCTCCCCCTGGTGAACGACGTGGAGGAGGTGGTGCGGGTCCGGGAGCTGCTCTCACAGGAGGAGGACGCACTTCGCCGTGAAGGGGTCCCCTTCCACTCCGGTTACAAGCTGGGGATCCTGGTGGAGACACCGGCGGCGGCGTTGGACGCGGCGGAACTGGCCCGGCACTGTGACTTCTTCTCCATCGGCACCAATGACCTGGTCCAGTACACCCTGGCAGTGGACCGGACCAACTCTCGGTTGGCACACCTCTACAACCCCTTCCATCCGTCGGTGGTGCGCCAGATCCACCAGGTGGCCAGGGTGGCCAGGGCGGCGGGGATCGAGGTGAGCGTTTGTGGCGAGATGGCCGCCAATCCCCTGGGCACCTTCCTCCTGCTGGGCCTGGACATTACCGCGCTCTCGGTGGCGTGGCCCTCGCTGCCCGAAGTCAAGAAGGTGATCCGGTCGTTTCGGATGGAGGACGCCCGGACCTCGGCCCGCAAGGCCCTGGCGGCGGCGACGGCCGCCGAGGTGACGTCGTGTCTGGTGGAGGGCGTGGGCAACAAGGTGGATCTGGGCGCCTTCTCCGGGCGCTGGAGTCTTCCGGCGTCCTCGTAGCAGCTCGCCCGTACGTTCCAGCCGAGCACTGGCTTCTTCTCGCGGAGACACGCTTTCCCGAGCTTGTTCGGACCGCCTGATTCTTGTTAAGCTATCGGGCTTTCATGCCCCTGCAGCCTGACCCGGAGTTGCACTTGAGCCTTCGCCGATTTTCATCCGAATCCGTTACGGAAGGGCACCCCGACAAAGTTGCCGACCAGATCTCCGACGCGGTCCTGGACCACCTCCTGTCCCAGGACCCTCGGTCCCGGGTCGCCTGCGAAACCCTGGTGACCACGGGTCTGGCCATGGTGGCCGGAGAAATCTCCTCCAACGCCCGGGTGGAGATTCCGGAGCTGGTGAGGCAGACGCTCCTGGACATCGGGTACGACGATGCCGCCTACGGGATCGACGGCGCAACCTGCGCCGTGCTCACCTCGCTGGACCAGCAGTCGGACGACATTGCCATGGGGGTGGACTCGGGAGGCGCCGGAGACCAGGGCATGATGTTCGGCTACGCCACCGACGAGACCGACGTCCTGTTGCCGGTGCCGGTGGTGTTGGCGCACCGCCTGACCCGGGGCCTGGCCCGCCTCCGCCGGAGTGGGGAGGTGTCATGGCTGCGACCTGACGGAAAGGCGCAGGTGTCCGTGGCCTACGACGGCGAGCGCCCCGTGGAGATCACGGCGGTGGTGGTGAGCGCCCAGCACGATCCGGACGTGGACCAGACCACCATCGGGGAGGTGCTCAAGGAGAAGCTCATCCTTCCACAGCTTCCGGGAGACCTCTTCGACCCCCGGAAGCTCGAGATCCACGTGAACCCCACTGGTCGCTTCGTCACCGGAGGACCTCAGGGCGACGTGGGGCTCACCGGACGGAAGGTCATCGTGGACACCTATGGTGGGATGGGGCGCCACGGAGGCGGCGCCTTCTCGGGCAAGGATGCCACGAAGGTGGACCGTTCCGCTGCCTACGCCTCCCGCTGGGCCGCCAAGCACGTAGTGGCCTCCGGCGCCGCCGAGCGGTGCGAGATCCAGATCGCCTACGCCATCGGGGTGGCCGAGCCGGTGAGCCTCTGGATCGACACCTTCGGCACAGGGAAGGCGTCCGACGACCGGATCGCCGAGGCCCTGCAGGAGGTCTTCGACTTTCGGCCCAACCGCATCATTGAGGACCTCAATCTCAGGAATCCGATCTTCGGCCCCGCCGCTACGTACGGCCACTTCGGGCGAACGCCGGAGTGGGTGGAGCGGATGGGGCAGCGGGTACAGCTTTTCCCCTGGGAAGAGACGCCTCGCCTGGATGACCTTCGAACGGCGCTGGGGATCTGAGAGACCGGATCCGGGGGGGTAGACGCGGCTCCAGCAGGCCACATGGGGACCCGGCGGCCAGCGGCGGCGACGGCGACCGGTCGCGCCGTGAACCAGCCACCGCCTTCGGAGTATCCCCTACGCACACCGACCGCAGATACAAGGTGTGGGTCGGTGGCGATGGTGGGTCTGTGGCGACGGTTATTTCGCCCGGGCGCGCGCCCGGGATGAGGCCGATGCGTCGAGTTCCGTTTTTTACGCAGGAGGCCCCGTGCTGGTCGAGGTGAAGGTACAGAGCCTGGGATTGGACCGGGCGTCCAACACCCCGGTGGTGATTCTCCAGGAGTTGGACGGAGAGCGGGTGCTCCCCATCTGGATTGGACCGGGTGAGGCCAGCGCCATCGCCATGCAGTTGGCCGAGATGAAGTTCTCCCGACCGCTCACCCACGACCTCCTCCTGGACGTGGTGCGGGAGATGGGGGGGAAGATGAGCCGGGTCGTCATTACCCGGGTGGCCGATTCGACCTACTACGCCGAGCTGGTGATCCAGTCCGGCGACGAGACGGTGACGGTGGATGCCCGTCCCTCGGACTCCATTGCCGTGGCCCTTCGCTCCGAGGCCCGGATCTTCGCCAATGACAGCCTGCTGGAGCGCGCCTCCATCGAGATCACCGAGGAGGAGGCCTCACCGGACCCCACCGCCATGGGGCAGGCCGCTGAGGAAGGCGAAGAGGATGAGTCCGGGGAAGACTCCTTCGCCGACGCCGAAGAGCTGAAGGAGTATCTGCGAAGGCTGAATCCCGAGGACTTCGGACGGTTCTCTCCCTGACGTGATCCCGTTCGTCCACCCCTCGACGCGGGGGCTCTGGTTCCTCGTTCTGGCGGGACTCCTGTGGCTGCCCGGCGGGTTGGAGGGCGGCCAGGCCACAGATGCCCCGTCCACCCGGGGCGGAATTTCGGCGGATCCCCCTGCCGCGTCTTCCGTGGCGGGCGACACGGTGGAGGTGGGAGCCGAGCCCGTGGATGCTCGCCTGGTGGGCCGCCTCATGCTGGGGGGACAGCCCGCCGACACCGGCACCGTGGTGCTCCACCGGGTGACCCCGGAGGAGGCGGGACCGGTGGACTCGGTTCGGGTGGAGGAGGATGGCGACTTCCAGCTCCTCCTGCCGGGACTCCCGGTGCCCGGCTCCGGCGAGGTCTTTTTCGCCTCGGCCCGATACGAGGGCATCCTCTACTTCGGATCGGCCATTACGGAACCGGCCCAGCTCGACTCCCTCTACGTGGTGGAAACCCACCGGACCCGCAGGGCGCCGGAGGGTGGGCTGCCCTTTGAGGTGGAGGTGCGCAACATCTTCATCGACCAGGGCCCCATGGGGTGGAGAGCCACCGACCTCTTCCAGGTCCGTAACGACTCGGCCTACACCTGGGTCTCCGGAGGCGACGATGTCGTGGACGGGGCCGTGGTCTGGAGCTACCCCCTTCCCACGGGAGCCGTGAGCCCCCGGGTGGGTCAGAGCGACCTCTCGCCCGATGCCGTCCGCTTCGAAGACGGGGGCATACAGGTCTACAGCCCGGTGCCTCCCGGCGACCGCCTCTTCGTGATCCAATACGAGCTGGAGGAGCTGGAGTTTTCCCTGCCGCTGCCTGGAGAGACCGGCATCATCGAGGTGCTGGTGGATGAGGCCGCTCCCTCCCTTCGCATGGACGGGCTTCGGGCCGACCAGCCAGTGGAGATGGAGCCGGGCAGCATCTACCGGCGGTGGTCGGGCCAGGAGCTTTCGAATCGCGCGGTGCAGGTGGCGCCGGGAAGGGAAGGCGACGATGACGTGATGCCGTGGATCGCCTTCGTCCTGGCACTCATCCTGGCGGCTGCAGGCTTCTGGGCCGTGTGGCGCTCCGGCGAGGATTCCGCGGAGGGGGGGCCGGAGGGCCGTCTCGCGGAGAGCGACCGATGACGGTGCCCGGACGTCGGTGAGCCGGTGAGCATCGTCAAGGAGGAAGGGATCCTTCTGCGGGCGCACCCCTATTCCGAATCATCTCGGGTGCTTCGCTTTCTGACGCCAGGCCACGGGATTCTCGCGGTCATGGCCCGGGGCCTGAGGCGCCAGTCGTCCCGGGGCCAGGGGAGCCTGGGCACCTTCGACGAGGCGGCGCTGGAGGTCTCCTTTCGGTCGCACCGGGAGCTCCAGACCCTCCGGGGGTTCGAGGTTACCCGCTCAAGGCGGGGGCTGGGGCGGGAGGTGATCCGGTTCTGGGGCGCCTCACTGGTGGCAGAGTTGCTTCTGGCGCACACCCTCCACGAGGGTGACCGGAAGCTCTACGAGGGTGTTTCCGGTGCGCTGGACCGGCTGCAGGAGCTGCCCCGACCCCAGGTACCGGCAGCCATCCTGGCGGCGGGCTGGACCGTGTTGGACAGGGCGGGGCTCGCTCCGACGCTGGCTGCCTGCAGCCGTTGCGGGGGGGACGTGACCCAGAAGGAAGGGCTCTTTCGCTTCAGCACGGCTGAGGGCGGGCTACTCTGTGGGGGCTGCGGTGAGGAGGGCAGGGGACCCCGCCTTGGCCCCGGGGCCCGTCGTGATCTGGGCGAGCTGGCGACCGGGGGAATTCCGGCCGAGCTCAGGGCCGCCGACGCGCACCTGCGAATACTGGAGGCCTTCGCCCTTCACCACCTGTCTCCCCGGAGGCCCTTCCACGCGGTGGAGCTGCTGCATCCCCTCATGTCCGACTCGGAGGGTGGGTCTGCGAAGGGCCCGTAGCATTGTGAAGCGG
>SKVI01000244.1 GCA_007129525.1 Gemmatimonadota bacterium
GAGCTGTTCAGCCTCACCCCGTGGAAGGACGAGCTCATCGACAGCTACTCCCACGGCATGCGCCAGAAACTCCTCATCTCGTCGGCGCTGATCCACGATCCCGAGCTCATCGTGGTGGATGAGCCCATGGTGGGACTGGATCCCCGGTCGGCCCGGATCCTGAAGGACCTGTTGGCCTCGTTCGTGGAGCGGGGCGGCACGGTATTCCTCTCGACCCACACCCTGGAGGTGGCCGAGGCTCTCTGCCACCGGCTGGCCATCATCGCCCATGGCGAGATCATCGCCCGGGGGACCATGGCAGAGCTCCAGAGCCAGGCCGACGCCGGTGGCGCGCACCTGGAGGAGATCTTCCTGAAGGTGACCGGGGGCGACGAGGTGGCGGACCTCATGGACAGCCTCCGGGGAGTGCTGGACGGATGACGGGTCCCGTTCGCCCCGGGCTGCGGGCGCTCCTCCTTCCCAAGTGGCGGGGACGGCTCCAGCGGAGCCGGGAAGGTGGCACGCCCCTGGCACGGAAGGTGGTGCTGGCCGGGATGGGGCTTCTCTTCTGGGGCCTCCTCTTCGTCATGACCACCCGGGTGCTCCTCTATTTCCGCGGCGTCGAGGGACTGGGGGAGGTGCTGGCGGCCCGGATGCTGGGGCTGGTCCTCCTCGTCTTCCTCCTGATCCTCCTGCTCTCCAACGTCATCACGGCGCTCTCCACCTTCTTTCTGGCCCGGGACCTGGAGCTCCTGGTGGCGTCGCCCACCGATCCCCTGGAGATCTACTGGGCCCGCCTGGCCGAGAGCGGAATCAACTCGTCGTGGATGGTGGTGCTTCTCATGGTGCCCCTTCTGGGAGCGTACGGGTGGGTGTACGGCGCCGGCCCCGGGTTCGCGTTCATCGCGGCTTTGGCCGTGGCGGGTCTCCTGGTGATCCCGGCGGTGGCCGGGGCCGCCCTGACCCTCCTGCTGGTGACCATCTTTCCCGCTCGCCGGACCCGTGATCTGCTGGCCCTCATCGGGCTCATGGCGGCGGCCGGGGTGGTGCTCCTGATCCGACTGGTCCAGCCCGAGCGGCTGGTGAGCCCCCAGGACGCCCGGGGAGTGGCGGATTTCCTGGCGACACTCCGGGCGCCCTCCTCGCCCTGGCTCCCCTCGGAGTGGGCCGCCGAGGCCATGGTGGGCTGGCTGGCAGGGGGCTTCGACCCCTTCCCCCTCCTTCTTCTCCTGAGTACCGGGGCCGCCTTCGTGGTCCTGGGCGGCTGGGTCCACACCCGGGTCTTCCCTCGGGGGTTCTCCCGGGCCCAGGAGGGGGCCGAGCGCAAGGAGGGACGGGCCCGAAGCCGCCTCATCGACACCTTCCTGGCCGGAGCTCGACCCACCACCCGGGAGCTGGTGGCCAAGGAGGTCCGAAGCTTCTTTCGCGACAGTACCCAGTGGTCCCAGCTCATTCTCCTGGGGGTGCTGGTGGTGGTCTACATCTACAACATCCGGGTCCTGCCGCTGGGGGCGGAGGAAGGGGTCTCCTTCTTTCTGGTGAACCTGGTAGCCTTCCTGAACCTGGGGCTGGCCGGCTTCGTGGTGGCGGCCGTGGCGGCCCGGTTCATCTTTCCCGCCATGTCGCTGGAGGGGCGCATGACCTGGCTTCTCCGCTCCTCGCCCCTGGATCCGCGGCTGCTCTTCTGGGTCAAATACTGGACGGGGACCGTTCCCCTTCTTCTGGTGGCGCTCCCCCTCATCGTGGTGACGAACCTTCTGCTGGAGGTGGATCCCTTTCTCTTCTGGCTCTCCACCGGGACCATGGTGGGGGTGACGATGGCCCTTTCGGCCATGGCGCTGACGCTCGGGGCGGTCTTTCCGAACTACAAGACGGAAAACCCCGCCGAGATTCCCACCTCGTTCGGCGGTCTCGTCTTCATGATGGCCGGGGTGGCCTACCTGGCCGCCGTGGTGGTGCTCCAGGGGTGGCCGGTGCACCTCTTCCTCCGGGCCCGCTTCCAGGGCACGCCCTTCATGGAGGCCGGCGTCGTGCCGTTGGTCCTGGGCGTGGGCGGGGCCGTCGTGCTGACCCTGGCAGTCATGGCGTGGTCTCTCAAGGCCGGGGTGCGGCGCATCCGCCAGTCCGAAGCCGTGGTGGCCGAGGGGGCGGCGTGAGCTGGGCGCTGGCCACGGCTGGAGGCAAGGACGCCACGCTGGCCCTGTACCGGGCCCGGAGCCAGGGGCTCGAGGTGCGCTGGGCCCTGAACGTCTTCGAGGGCAACACCGGGGTGGTCCGTTTCCACGGCACCCCCCGGCCCGTGCTCGAGGCCCACGTCCGGGCCCTGGCGCTGGAGCCCCGCTTCGACCACACCCACCCCCGGGGGTTCGAAGAGGTGATGGATGGCCTCCTGGCCGGACTCCGGGAGGAGGGCGCCCGGGGAGTCGTCTTCGGCAACCTGCACCTGGCCGACATCCGGGCCTGGTACGAGGAGCGGGTTCGGGGGGCCGGGCTGGAGCACCGGGAGCCCCTCTGGGGTGAGGACCCCGAAGCCGTGGCCCGGGACGTGGTCCGGGAGGGATTCACGGCTCGGGTCATCTCGGTGAACCTGGAGCTGGGCGATCCGGAGTGGTTGGGCCGGCCGCTGGACGACGGGCTGGTGGACGAGTTCGTGGCCGCGGGCATCGACGTCTGCGGGGAGCGGGGCGAGTACCACACCCTGGTCACTGACGGCCCGGGGTTCGCCTGCCCGGTCAAGGTTCAGGTCACGGGGGAGAAGGAGCGGGAGGGGCACCGGTACCTGGTGCTGGCGGACGGAACCCCCGGGGACGATTGAGTCTCGACAAGAAGGGGGCCCCGCATCATATTGCGAAGACCCTCGAACTCTCGACCTACAGCAACGGGGTGCGGAATGCTGCCCGGTGGATACACCTTCGTTCACGCCGTCTTCTGGTTCGTCGTCCTCCTGGTGGCGCTGGGGACCAACCTGATCCCCATCCTCCTGAGCATGGGCCTGGGCATCCTCCTGCTGGAGAGCAGAGGCAAAGCCTGAGGGTTTCTCCGTTCTGAGGTCGGAACCCGCCCCTCGCAGTCGGTTACTATTCTTGGAAGGCCGTCAGCGGCCTCCTGAAGCATGAGACGGGCCGGCACCGTGCCGGTGGCCGTCCCCTTCGTTTGATCTGGAAACCGACGTAAGCATGGGCCTTTTTGGAATTCTCGGCATGGTGGCGGCCTTCGGCCTCGGGGTCTACCTGGGGCTTCCCCGTCGCCAGGAGCTCTCCATCGACGAGATCCAGCAGAAGTTGAGCGAGGACGGGGAGCACGCCAAGGCCACCCGCCACATGACCTTCTTCAACCTCCTGCAGCGGAAGGTGGAGAAGGGCTCCGAGCGTCGGCGACGCCAGAGCTCCAACCGAGACCGGCGGCCCTTCCAGACGTACTGAGCCCGACGCGCTGCCGACTTCACCCCAACAGCGCGTTGATCCCCACCAGCGCCAGGCCGATCCCCCCTCCGAGCACGTAGCCCAGTCGGACGATGAGCTTCAGCTCGCGCTGGGTGACCCGCCGCACCAGGTCCTCCATGCGGTCCACCGGGTAGCCCTGCACCTTCTCTTCCACCCGGCGGCCCACGTCCAGCGTCTGGACCACGTGGGGTACCTGGGACTGCAGCCATGCCCAGAGGGGGTCGGAGACCGTACCCTGTAGCCGCTCCCGAGCCCCGGCCGGAAGCCAGTCGCCGGGTCGACCGAGGGGCCGGTCCAGGAGGCTGTCCAGGCCCTGGCGCAGCGCGTCCCGGTAGACCTCCCGGGCCGCCTCGCTCCGGGCGCCCTGAGCCACCCAGCCGGCGATCCGCTCCTGCGGAACCGATCGGAGCAGGTCTCCCCAGGTGCTCTGGGCCGCCTTCCCGGTTCCCTGCCGGACCTTCTCGGCCACGTAGCTGCGGGTGGCCGGATCCCGCGCCACCTCCAGGATCCACTCGGCCACCGCCTCCCGTGCCCTGATGACGCCGGGATCGTCGGGACGGCCCAGGACATCGGTCACCGGCCGCCGCAGCAGTTCCCGGGCGCCGTCGTTCACCCGTCGGGCGATGGCCTCCTGCACCGCCGGATCCCGCAACATCTTCGAGAGCTGCTCGGCGCCTTCCTCCTCCAGGGTGGTGACGATGCGTTCCACCGTCTCGTCGGTGACCACCAACCGGGCCACGATCCGCTGGTGGAAGCGGAGGTCCCGGAGGAAGCGCTTGAAGAGGTCCCGGAGCGCCGTCTCCACCCGCACCCGGGTCTCCGGGTCCTCCAGGATCCCGCCCAGGCGCCGGGCCGCCACCGGCAGAAACCGGGCCAGGGCTCCCTCCAGGGCGTCCGAGAGGCCTCCGGGGAGGACGTCCTCGCATGCACGATCTTCCCGGAGCACGCTCCGCATGGTCCGGTCCAGGTAGTCGTTGACGGCCCGGCGAAAGCCGTCCCTCTCCACCGCCTCGGCCAACCAGCCGTCCACGGCGGCCACCAGCGAGTCTTCCCGCTCCGGCGTCAGGAGCTCGCCCACGGGGCGTTCGGCCAGGCGCTCCATGATCTCGCCGGTGCGTCGGGAGACCGACTCGTGGAACTCCGGGGAGTCGAGCCAGCGGTCCAGGCGGTGGGCCAGGTGGTCGGCCATCCCGTCCAGGATGGTCTCCATCTCGTTCAGCGCCTCCCTGGGAAGGAGGTCCCGGACGGTGCCCCGCTCCCGCTCCAGGAGCGCTTCGAAGAAGCCCCCCAGACGGTTGTCGAAGGCGGCCCGGAACTCCTGGTTGGAGAAGATCCGCGTGAGGTCGTCTTCGGTGAGGAGGCGGTTCCCCACGGTACGGCCCACGGCCGCCGCCAATCGATCCTGGTTCTTGGGAATGGCGCCATGCAGGAAGGGAAGGCGGACAGAGCCCACCCGGACGGGCTTGTACGGGTGAAAGAGCATCCAGACTGCCACGGTGTTGGTGATGCCGCCGGCCAGGGAGCCGAAGGCCACCGTCAACAGGGCACGGAGGAGCTCGGGGGTCATGGCTGTCGGTGCCGGGCGATGCCGGTCACCGCCGTGGTGTCACCCCCCAGCACGAGTTCCCCTCGCAGCCGGAAGAACCCCTGGACCGGAAGGAGGGGGCCGTCGCCCGGTCCGGTGGTGAGGTGCGAGCTCACCGCCTCCAGGTAGCCGGCAAGTCGAGGCGGAGCGTCCTCGTCATCGGGGTCGGAAGCGTCCAGGTGAAGGCTCCAGCGCGCCGGAACGTCCCGGCGGGCCGGCTCGTAGGCCCGGACTTCGTTCCACCGCACCCCCACCTCCTCCCAGGCCACCTCTTCCTCGCCGATCCGGAACCAGGCCCGGAAGGCGTGCACCCCCTCCTGCGCCGGATCCGGTCGCTCCACCAGAACGGCCTGAAGGTCGTCGCCTCCGTGGACGAAGACCCAGTCCGCCTCCGGGGCTGTTTCGGAACCCAGGGGAAGGGCCAGGTCGGCCAGGAAGCCCTCCACGATACCCGAGGGGACGCCGGAGGGAGCGTCCGACGGCAGAATCGCCGAGCCCCGGTGGATCCGCACGGCTTCCCGGGGCGAGCGGGTCCACTCCGAGAGGACGGCTCCCGGTCGGGCCTCCAACTCACTCCCGTCCCATCGGAGGATCAGCGCCTCCAGCGCATCTCCCGGCGCCACGACGATCCGCACCCGTCGACCCGGGACGATGCGCCACGGCGGTCCCAGGGAGGCCGGGGACACCTGGCCGGTGTCGGCCTCCATGGCCAGCGCCTCCCATCCGTCCACCCCTCCCAGCCAGACGCCTCGCTCCCGGATGTCGAGATCTTCGACGGTGAGACTCCGGAAGCTCCACGGGATCACCACCGTGGAGTCGGCTTCGGCAGACGCCCCCTGGGGCTGCGGTCCCGAGACGAAGACCAGCGAGCGCTCGTAGATGGCCTGGCCCTCTGGGGGGGAAGCCTCCTGGGGGTCGGTGGCGGAGGGGTCGGTGTCCGGCGCCGAAGGCTCCGGCTCCGGCTCCGTCCCACACGCCGTCACAAGAAGGACGACGGTCAACCAGACGACGCCGGGGAGCGCCGTCGGCCATCTCGGGGACGCATGTGGATTCGTCGCCATGGAGCGAGGTGTCATGGGGGCTGGCAGGGCATACCGGCTCACCGGTGGATCTGGCAGAAGGTAGTGGACGACTTGCCGGGGTGGGAGGCCAAACCTAACTTCGACGCGATTTTCCCCCTCATCACGCAGCCGTTTCTCGGGACAACGGACAGACCACCCACGCATGCAGCTTTATACCAAGATCCTCCTCGGGCTCATCCTGGGCGCCGTCATCGGGTTCATTGCCAACGTTTTCGGCCTGACCTGGCTCCAGACCTTCCTCATCGCCCTGGAGCCCCTGGGCGATGCCTTCATCCGGGCCATCACCATGATCGTGATTCCCCTGGTGGTGGC
>SKVI01000093.1 GCA_007129525.1 Gemmatimonadota bacterium
GGCACGGTCCCGCGCCTCAGAGCCGGAGAGGACCATGTTGGGCTTCAGCACCATCCCCTCAAGGAGGACCCGCTGGCGGGCCAGCTGGTGAAAGACCTCCCGCAGCGTGGCCTGGGTCACGTCGAAGCATCGATCGATGGAGTGCGGACCGTCCATGAGGACCTCCGGCTCCACGATGGGCACGAGGCCCGCCTCCTGGCTCAAGGCGGCGTACCGGGCCAGGGCGTGGGCATTCACGTCGATACACGTACGACTGGGAATGCTGTCGCCGATGCGGATGACCGCCCGCCATTTGGTGAAGCGGGCGCCCAGGGCCCGGTATTCTCCCAGGCGATCCCGGAGACCGTCCAGCCCCTCGGTGACCGTCTCGCCGGGACAGCGGGCCAGGGGCTTCGCCTTCCGGTCCACCTTGATTCCGGGGATCACGCCGCGATCCTGGATGACCTGCACCAGGGGGGTCCCGTCAGCGCCGTCCTGGCGAATCGTCTCATCGAAGAGAATCACGCCGCTGATGAAATCGGAGTACCCCTCGGTCCGGAAGAGAAGCTCCCGGTAGTCCCGGCGGTTGGTGGGCGTGCTCTCCACTCCGATGGAGGCGAAGCGCTTGGTAATGGTTCCCGTGCTCTCGTCGGCGGCCAGGATGCCCTTTCCGGGGGCCACCATGGCCCGGGCGGTGGCCACCAGCTCGTCGCGGTACTCCAGGTCAGTCGTCATGGGTCGTCCTCGTTGTCGTCAGATGATCCGTGTTCATTCGCCGCCGGTGGGCGCGGCCGCGAGCTCTCCGTCCCTCCATAACAGATCGACCCCGTGGAGCCGTCGTTGATCCGCGGGCGGCGTGCCCTGGAGCCGGACTCGAAGGTAGTCCCCGGTGAGAGCGTAGCGTCCGCCGCCTTCCAGCACCACCGTGGCGCGGGTCCCTGATCGATCCCGGCGGTAGGCCGCTCCCTTCACCTGGACGCGTTCCCGGAGCTCCCGGCTCCGCTCGCCCGCCACCCGCTGGGGCACGGGCATCTCTTCCACCAGCTCGGCGGCCACCGTCTCCTCCCGGGGCGAGAAGGGGAAGACGTGGAGATAGGTGTACGGTAGCTCCTCCACGAGCTCCACCGTGGCCCGGTGGTCTTCCTCCGTCTCGCCGGGGAACCCGGTGATGATGTCGGCCCCCAGCCCCAGAACAGGCATGCGATCCACGATCTCCAGCGCCCGCTCCCGGTACATCTGGCGGGTATGCCAGCGACGCATGCGCCGGAGCACCGGGTCGGCGCCGCTCTGCAGGGGCATGTGGAGATGCGGGGCCACCCGATTGCCTGAATCGGCCAGGAGTTCCAGGAGGAGGTCGTCCACCTCGGTGGCTTCCACGCTTCCCAGGCGGAAGCGCACGTCAGGCACCTTCTCCAGGAGCATGGCCAACAGACGTGACAGGCTCCACTGCGGCTCCAGGTCCCGGCCGTAGTGCCCGATGTGGATGCCGGTGAGAACCAGCTCCGGGTGCACCCGGGCCAGCGTGCGGGCCTCCGCCGTCACCTCCGCCGGACTACGGGAGCGGCTGGATCCCCGGGCCAGACGGGTGGCGCAGAAGGCGCACTTCCGGTCGCACCCATCCTGGATCTTGAGCCAGCCCCGGGTGGCGCCGTCCCGCCGCAGCAGGATCTCGCCCCCCACCGGCTCCCGGTCCATCTCCGCCAGCGAGCGCCGGCGGGTCCCCAGTTGGACCAGGGCCGGTCCGCCGGCGTCGGGCCCGGCGCCCCGCTCCCGGCCCCCCAGGACCGCCTGGGCCACGTCGGTGGGATCGTGGCCGGGAACCACCGCCGAGGTCTCGTCCATCTCTGCGTACTCCCGGGCCCGCAGGGCGGCGGAACACCCGGCCACCACCACCTGAAGGTCGGGTCGCTCCCGGCGCACCCGGCGGATGAAGCGCCGCGCCTGGGCGTCGGCCTGGTTGGTCACGGTGCAGGTGTTCACCACCACCACCCCGGCCCCTTTCCAGTCCTCTACCGTGGACAGCCCGCGGGCCTCCAACTCCTGCCGCATTCGCTCGGTGTCATACTGGTTGGCCTTGCAGCCGAAGGTGTGGTACGCAGCCCCGGCCTCGGTGCGGCGAGGGTCATCCATGGGGAATCAGCCGCCGGCCAGACGGATGGAGAGGGTGCTTCTCCAGTACTCCTCGGAGAAGGCCGCGGCATCGCGACTCCCCCGCTCGAGGGAGTACTCGATGCGGGCCACCGGCATGGTTTCGGTGTCAGCCAGGTTGGCGCTCAGGCCGGCGGAGAAGGCGGTTTCCGTGGCCGGATTCCCCTGGAAGTGAAAGGGGAGGTCCTGGTGACGATACCCCAGGCGAATGGGCGCCGTGCGGCCCAGGATGGTGGAACCCACCCACTCGATCCCCGCACCGTATCCCCACGCCACACCCCGGGCGGCGTCACCCCCCAGGGCCTCGTCCACCCCGGACCAGTCTGCGCGGGAGAGCCCCGTGCTGAACCTCAGGTCCGAGGCCAGGGTCACGGTTCCACCTGCCCGAAGGGTCATGGGCATGGGGTACGACTTCTCCGGGCCGGGCGTGGGAGCCACCGGATCCAGGGTCAGGTCCCCGGCCTGCTCCAGCGACGCAGCCACCCGTACCACGGACGACGGTTGCCAGGTGGCCCCGGCTGCCACCGTCAGACCCGAGGCACGCCAGCGTCCCTGGTTCAGGAAGGGCTCCACACCGGACCCCACCACGTCAGGATCCAACTGCCGCACGAAGCGGCGCTCCATGGCGCCGGTGTAGGAGCCCACGTTGAGACCTATGGCCAGATCTTCGCTCACGCGAGTCGCCCATCCCAGGCGGGCCTGTCCGATCCCTCCCACCGACTCGAACCGGTCCACCGCGTCCACCTCCTGGCCGGAGATGTTCAGGGTCCGCTCGGTGCGAACCTCCCACTCCTGGTCCAGGAAGCTGCCGAACTGCACCACAAAGACGTGGCGGCCGAACGGGTACGACACCCCCAGCATGGGGAACCGGGTGCCGCCGGCCCGGGCCCCACCGTCCACACGGCTCGAGGAGGGCTGGAAGGTTCCGGTGACCGAAGGAAGATTGAGCCCGGCGGCAGCCGACGGATCAGTGCCCAGCATGTACCACCCCTCCAAGCCGATTCCCACACTTCCCAGGGCCCGGGACCGGGCATCCAGCGGATCACTGAGGAGGCCAAGCCCTCCGGCGTTCATGAGGGACTGGGCCTCGGCACTGGACGGTAGCAGGAGGCATGCCGCCAGGAGCGCCAGAACGAGGGCGACCGGAGACCGGGAGCGGGCTCCCGAACTGCGACGAGTGGTGGTCATGGGAGCTGCACTCCATCGGTGATGGTGAGGATCAGCCGGAGGAAGGGCTCCTTCTCGGTGCCGGGTCCGAAGAGGCTTCCGAACTGAAACCCCGAGGGCTCCGCAGGCGAGAGGAGGGCCACGGTGGACGGCCGCTCCTCCTGCTCGGGATCGTCCTCGGGCCTTCCCAGGAGATCCTGGATGTATCGGGTCATGGGTACTTCCACCCGGGTGGAGCCCTCTTCGGAAAAGACACCGGGGGGAAGGACCTGAGGAGCGGGCTGCACCGGCAGCCCCAGGGGTGAGCGGGGAATCCGGTCGGCCGCAAGAGCCGGGCGCACGTCCAGGCCCAAGGTATCCAGGGGCGCGAAGGCCGGCGGGTCCACAGGTCGGGTCTGCAAGACGAGGCCGGCGTACACCACCCGATCCCGAGTGAGCTCCATGGGGCAGGAGGCGAGGAGCTCGCACGCCGCCGAGCCTTCCTCGAACCGGTCGGGCAACTCCACCCGGAAGTAGGCGCGCCGGGCCGGCGCCCCCCCGATGCGGATCTCCCCCTCGGTCACGCCGGGCTCGGGGGTGTAGATAAAGGTGGTGCCCACGCTCCCCCGCACCACTGTGACCACGGTGTCGGGGTTCACGGACGACTGGAGGTGCGCCCGTAACTCCACCGAGCCGACGTCCAGGAGGTGGCCCGGCGAACGACTCTCGACCCGGACGCTCCGGTCCACCGACTCGTCGGCGTCACGCCACTGGTTCACCGTGGCGCTGTCCACGGGAATGACCAGGGTATCGGCCTCCTGGGGGTCCCACATGGTCGAGCCCAGGCTCCTCGCGGCCCCCCCCCCGGGCTCGTCCCACGGGACCACACCCCCCAGGGTGTCCACCGCCAGAGTCCATCCCGCGGTCCGGACATCCCACTCCCCGGCCTCCATCTGGCCGGCGGCCAGCTCCACCGCTTCCTCCGGAACCAGCCGGGTGGTGTCCATCCGGATGATGAGGTCGCCCCCCAGAGGCACGTAGGCCGAGTCCGGCACGGTGGTGGTCTCGCCCTCGGGGAAGACGGAGATGGAGGCGGGGAACGCCCCGATCTGAACCAGGGTCCGTGCATCGAAGTCACCACGGTATTCGTGGGCCACGAAGCGCCGACCCAGATCAGCCTGGGAGGCGAAGCCCCCGAAGACCTGAAAGTCCCGTCCGAACTCGGAGAAGGGGATGAGCACCTCCACGGTTTCGGCATCCACCGGGATGGCCGATCCGTCGTCGAAGGTGGGCACCTCGTCGGTGCACGCCCCCATCACCAGCAGCGCCGTCAGGGCTGCAGGAACCAAACGTCGTGGTGTCACACGTCCATCCTTTCGCTGTGAGACGGCCCACTCGCCCGGATTCCTTCGTCGTCGCCGGCGAAGATTCGGGAGAAGCGGGCCGGAAGTAGCTCGTCGAGTCGCCACATCATCCGGTGCTCGCCGGCCTCCGAGTACACCTCCACCTCCGGGGCGAACTCGGCCAGGACCTGGCGACAGGCACCGCAGGGCGGCGTAGCCGTATCGTCAAATGTGCTGATGGCAATCCTCCGGAAGCTCCGGTGTCCCGCCGCCACCGCCGTAGCCACCGCCGTGCGCTCCGCGCAGACGGTGAGGCCGTAGGAGGCGTTCTCCACGTTGCAGCCCGTGAAGACGCTTCCGTCGGCAGTCTCGAGCGCGGCACCCACCGAGAACCCGGAATAGGGGGCGTAGGCCCCGTCCCGGGCCTCACGGGCTCGCTCCAGGAGTTCTTCAATCGCCATCGGGATCCATGTGGTCTTGCGTAATATCGGGTCGCTGATCCGGCTCCCGGTCCACTGAGGACTGCGGGTGCGGCCCCTCGGCGTCCTGCCAGACCCGGGGGAGCCGAGGCGTGAACCCGGTGAGGACTTCGTAGTTGTTGGTGCCCAGGTGCCGGGCCATCTCCTCGAGGGTGATGGTTTCACCACCGTCGGAGCCCAGGAAGGTCACCGTGTCTCCCGGCTCTATACCCGGGACATCGGTGATCTCTACCACCGTCATGTCCATGGAGATCCTCCCCACGATGGGAACCCGGCGTCCGGCCACCAGCGCCTCCCCGCGGTTGGAGAGGGCGCGACGGATTCCGTCGCCGTAGCCGATGGCCACCGTGGCCCATCGCTCCCACCCTCCCGCTCGGTAGGTGGCCCCGTACCCCACCGTGGTCCCGGGCGGCACCTGGCGCACCAGTGTGATCCGGGCTCGGACGGCCAGCACCTCCTCGGGCTCGGGGAGCCCCTCTCCCGGGCGGCCTCCGTAGAGAAAGATGCCCGGTCGCACTCCGCCCTGGGCCAGCTCAGGCGTCCGAAGGGCGGCGGCGGAGTTGCAGAGGTGGAGCATGGCGGCCCCGGCGCCCTTGGGCAGTGCCGAGACCGCATCCCCAAAACGCTCCGCCTGCACCTTCACCGACTCGGCGCCCTCCAGGTCGGCAGAGTGGAAGTGGGTGAAGGCACCCTCGCACCGGACCCTTCCTCCCATCAGCTCCGCCACCCGGGGCCCCCACTCCCGAACGGTGCGCCAATCGAAGCCGGCCCGTCCCATTCCGGTATCCACCTCCAGGTGGACCGCCACGTCCCGATCCTGGCGTTCCGCCTCCCGGGCAACACGGCTCAGAAAAGAAACGTCTGAGACCCCGAAACTGAGACGGGCCGCCACCCCGGCAGGCACCGAATCCGGCGCCACGGGCGCCACCACCAGGATGGGCCGCTCCGGCTCCATCTCCCGGAGGAGGGCTCCCTCCTCCACGGTGGCCACCCCCCAGCCCCAGGGCTTCGCGGGTCGGAGTGCTCGCACCGCCTGCGACATGCCCAGCCCGTACGCGTCGGCCTTCACCATGGGGATGAGGGCGGCATCGGGGCCCACCGCCTCCCGGATCCGCTGCAGGTTCCGGAGGAGGGCGCCGCCGCGAACGTCCATCCAGGCCCTGCGCGTCGATTCCGTTGACATGGTCGCACAAAGATGCGACAAAATACCCTTGGAGCAAGGCCACCCACCCGAGGCCGCGGCCCACGATCCACCGCGCCCTTCCCCCACCCCC
>SKVI01000210.1 GCA_007129525.1 Gemmatimonadota bacterium
CGTCCCGACCCTTGCCGGAGCCCCAACGGATCTCGACTTTAGGAGGCGCCGGATCGGGCGCTCGCCACTCTCTCCCAACTCACTTCCAATTCCCGGGATCGACCATGCGTCAGATGCAAGGGGTACTCTGGACGAAGGGCACCCTTCTCACCCCACAGCATCTCCAGATCCAGGATCGGTTCCTGGAGGATCTCCTCCAGTTCCAGGTCTCGTCGCTCAGCTTCCGACCCTGGGGATTCCGGGAGCTGGACATCGATCGAGAGGCGCTGGAGGGAGGCTCGCTGGCGTTGAGCCGCGCCTCGGGAATCTTCCCGGACGGCCTCCCCTTCGACATGCCCGGCGGGGATCCGATACCGGCACCCCGACCCCTGGAAGAGCTGTGGGGCCCCGACCAGGAGACCATGCTCCTCTACCTGGCCGTTCCCGAACGCCGGGTCGAGGGCCGCAACGTGGGCGTCCAGGAGACCCGGGACGACGCCCGCTTCCTGGCCGAGGTGGAACTCCGCCGTGACGAGAATACCGGACAGATGGAGAAGCCCATCCAGGTGGCCCGGAAGAACGTCCGCGTCCTGGCCGAGGGCGAGAGCCTCGAGGGCTTCGCCGTGTTGCCGGTGGCCCAGGTGAGGCAGGGGAGCGGGGGCGAGTTGGAGATGGACCCGCACTTCGTCCCGCCGCTGGTGGACATCGCGGCCAGCGAGTACCTCCTCTCGGTGGCCCGCCGACTGCTGGAGATCCTGGTGGCCCGGAGCAGCACCCTGGCGGCGGGCCGCCGCGAGCGAGCCGGCGGGCTGGCCGACTTCGGCTCGTCCAACGTGGCCAACTTCTGGCTCCTCTACACCCTCAACTCGGCCATCCCCCGCTTTCGGCACCTCTTCGAGGTCAGGCGCGGGCACCCGGCCGTCCTCTACCAGGCCATGCTGGAGCTGGGCGGGGCTCTGTGCACCTTCTCCAGCCGGATCTCCCCGGGGGATTTCCCGCCGTACGAGCACCTGAAGCTGGGTCCCATCTTCCACCAGCTCGACGAGCAGATCCGGGAGCTCCTGGAGACGGTGGTCCCGGCCAACCACGTGACCCTGCCCCTCAAATCCACCGGGTCGGCCACCTATGCCACCGCCCTGGAAAAAGAGGAGTACGTCAGGGCACCTCAACTCTTTCTGGCCCTCCGGGCCGAAGGAGACCAGGGGCAGATCCTGCAGAAGGCGCCACAGCTCCTCAAGGTGGGCGCCGGCGATCGGGTGGGGCAGCTGGTCCGGCAGGCCCTGCCGGGGCTGGGGCTCCGCCACGTGCCCAATCCGCCGGGCGCCGTGCCCGTTCGTACCGGGCACCACTACTTCGCGCTGGAGCGCACAGGAGACGAGTGGGAGGCGGTGAGGCGGGCCCGCAACCTGGCGGTCCACGTCCCTTCGGACTTCGTGGACCCCAAGTTGGAGCTGGTGATCGTCCTCCCTGAGGACAACGGCTGAGACCTGTCGCTCAGACGTTGTCGCCCGACTCCCCGCCCACGGAGAACTCGGGGAGGAAGTACACCAGCGACTGAATGTGCGGGGCCGGGCTCGTGCCGGAGGTCTCTTCCTCCACCGTCTCCCCCTCGGCCGCCGGCTCTCCCTCGGCCTCGTCACCGTTCATGACGAAGGCCAGGACCAGGATCACCGCCAGGGCCAGGACGAAGATCACCGCCATGCCCACCACCAGGAGGACGGTGGACGGTCCCTTTCCGCTTCCGAGGCCGGAGGGCGGCCTTCGTGGCGCCGAGGGCGTGGAGGGGCGCGGTGCCGAGGGCGGCTGCGGCGTAGACGGCCGCTGCGGACTGGACATGGCCGAAACGACCCGGGTGAACTCGCTGGGCCCGGCGGAGCCCTTCTGCCCGCCTGCACCGGACGGGGGCGGCTTCGGGCTCGAGCCCGGGCCGGCGGGGCCGCCGGATCCGGTTGCGGGCCCCGACCCCGCTCCGCTCCCGCGTTGGCCGGGACCAGTCCCCGACTCCCCCGCGCCGGGAGGGGGCGGGGACGGAGGCGGAGGTCCTCCCGCAGACCGCAGGCGGTCCAGGTAGTCGTCTCCGCCCGATGCCCCCGCGCCTCCGGCAGAACCGCCCGCACCGGCATTGTCATGCCGTCGGTTCCCGTACGAGAGTCCGCCGGAGCCGGCCCCACCCGAAGCACCACGCTCCGGACGGTCGGCGCCGCCAGATTTCGAGGGGCCGGACGGAGGCGGCGGTGGAGGGTTGGCAGGCCCGCCCCCAGACCTGGATCCCTCGCCGGGACGCGGCACGCGTCCGAATTCCTGGGTGAAGGAGCCGCGACCGGACGGCCCGTCTTCCTTCGGCTTCTCCGGAGCGGGATCCCCCGCCTTTTCTCGCGGTCCGTCGGACCTCCGGGCCGCCGGGGGAGGAGGTGGTGGGGGAGCGGGGGATGACCTGGGCGTGGGTGTGGAACGCTTCGGGGGAGGTGGCGCGCCACTCCCGGCAGACGGGGCCTCGCCGGCAGACGCGGCCTCGCCGGCCTGCGGGTCCGGAGACTCCGGTTCCTCGCCCGGCCCTGGACGAATGGCCTTGAAGAGGCGGGTGAATTCCCCCGCCTGCTCCTGCTCGCTCTGCCGGGACTCGTCCTCGCCGGCAGGCTCGTCGGCAGGCGGCGCTCCGGTCGCCGGAGGCTCGGGCGGACGCTCCGCTGCCGGCTCCGGCGGCGACGGCGGGTCGTCGCTGGGCGGCGCGGCCGGAGGGGTCGGATCTTCCGGCGCCTGTTGGGCCTTGAAGAGCTGGGTGAACTCACCGGGGGCGTCGTCGTCCGGGGTCTCCTCCGGAGCAGGCTCGTCGGTGTCCGCCGAGGGTGCGGCCGACCGGGGATCCGGGTCCTGCGGCACCTGCTGGGCCTTGAAGAGCTTGGTGAACTCACCGGGTTCGTCATCCTCCTCCGGCGGGTCCGGTTGTTCCTCGTCCAGGTCCAGCCATCCCTCCAGCGACCCCTCGTCCATGAGAAATCGGGTCACCAGAACCTTCTCCCCGTCCACCTCGTGGGTCCTGAGGATCTTTTCAGCCTCGTCCCCGGCCAGGGCCTCCACCGCCTCCAGGGCCGCCCGACCCTTCGGCGAATCGGGACGGACGAAGTGCACCATGACCACCGTACCCCCACCGGCCACCGCGTGATGGGTGCGGATGTCGCCGTGGGTCACCTGCTCCACGAGCTGGTACTTCGATTCCAGTTCCTTTCGGGTCATAGACGGCGCGTCCGGCAGGACGACTTCCAGGGGAATGGTTGTTTCGCCCCGATCAGGGCACCTAGAATACTACCGGCCGGGGCCGCCCCGAGGCAAACGAACCGGTGCCATTCTCCACCCGAGGTTTTCATGGAATCCAGATCGCTGGCGCGCATTGTCTGGGAAGAAGGGATGCACCTGGCGCAGCATCACTTTCAGGCCCAGAGCCGATTCTTTTCCGATACGTCGACCTTCGCCGTCTCAGCGCTCCACTTCGGCCACTACGGGTTCGCCGGCCTGGAACTGGACCGCGAGGCGCTCCTGAACGGCACCGTCAGCCTGACTCACGCCCGGGGCTTCCTGCCCGACGGCCTTGCCTTCCACTTTCCCCACGACCCCCCACCCAGCCCGCTGAACGTCCGGGAGCTCTTCTCGCCCACGCAGCCGGCCCACACCGTGCACCTGGCCATTCCGGCGTATCGGCCCGGTGCGGCGAATACGGCGCCGGCCGAGGCGGGCGGAGACGGGACGACGTTCCGCTTCACCCTGCAGCGAGAGGACCGGGTAGACGAGGTCACCGGCGAAGAGCGGAATCCGGTGACGCTTGCCCGGAAGAACTTCCGCCTCGTCCTGGACGAGCAGCTCGCCGAGACCGAGGGCCTGGTGACCCTGCCCGTGGCCCGGGTCATGCGCGACGGCGCCGGCAACTTCACCTACGACCCCGACTTCATCCCGCCGGCGCTGCGAGTGGGCGCCGTCCCCGCCCTCCGCGGGCTCCTGGACCGGATGGTGGAAATGCTCGAGGCCCGGGCCGACGCCATCCAGCGGGAGCGCAGGGCGCGCAACGGAGGCGCGCCCGGGCCGGCCGAAGTGGGGGAGATGTGGCTGGCTCACGCCGTGCACCAGAGCCTGCCCTCGCTGCGCCACATGCGGGCCAGCCGGGGAGCCCATCCCGAGGTCCTCTACCAGGAGCTGGCCCGCCTGGGCGGTGCCCTCTGCACCTTCGCCCTCGACGCCAGCCCCGACGATCTCCCCCTCTACGATCACGACGATCTGGGACACTGCTTCAAGGAGCTGGAGCGGCACCTTCGCAGCCGTCTCGAGGTGGCCCTCCCCACCGGCTCGTACCGGATCCCGGTGGGACCCTCGGACCGCTTCATCCACACCGCCGAGGTAGCCGACAGTGAGGCCCTCCACTCGGCGGAACTCTACGTGGGCGTGAAGGCGGCGGAAAGCGACGGAAAGGTCATCGACGCCGGAAACCGCCTCATGAAGGTCTGCTCGGCAGAGCACATCGCGCGATTGGTGAAAGAGGCCTTCCCGGGTCTCCCCCTGGCCCACGTCCCCTCTCCGCCTGCGGTGCTCCGGCCCCAGCCGGGCTTCCACTACTTCCACATCACCAAGTCGGGACCCTGCTGGGCTTCCATCCAGGAGACGTCGGCGGTGGGCATCTATGCGCCGGCGGCTCTCCCGGAGGCACAGCTCGAGCTGGTGGTCGTCCCCGACCAGTGAGCCGGCCCCGGGCCAGGTGGCGGAGTCCCGGGCTCCTTCCCGCATGGAGGGTGGGAGATGGCTTCCGGCGCCCCGCCACCGTATGTTGTCGCTTTACACTCCCGACGCCGGCTTCATGCTGGTCCACCGGTGCCGTGCGGCCCGCCTGGAAGCCAACCACCTCAGAGCCTACGGATGATTGATCCATGTCGGTGAGCGCAACCGCATCCGGGAAACCCTCAGGCGGGATGCCCGGTACAATTCACGGAAAGCTGGCTCGGATCTTTCAAGAGGTCCTCACCGTCATCGTCCGGGTCAAGAACGACCGGCAGCAGGGCCGTGACGGCGGCACCTTCCGGACCCACGTGAAGAGCCTCCTGGCCCGGGCCGACGAAGAGGCCCGCAAGGCGGGCTACGACCGTGAAACGGTTCGAATGTCCGTGTACGCCGTGGTGGCCTTCCTCGACGAAGCGGTTCTCAATTCTTCGCAGCCCATGTTCGCCGACTGGCCAAGGCAGCCCCTTCAGGAGGAGGTGTTCGGCGACCACATGGCGGGTGAGACCTTCTTCCAGAACCTGTCCGAGCTCCTGAACCGCCAGGATTCGGAGGAGTTGGCGGACCTTCTGGAGGTCTACCAGCTGTGTCTCATTCTGGGCTATCGGGGACGTTTCGGCGCCGGGGGTGAGGGCGAGATCCACCGCTTCACCTCAACGATCCAGGACCGGCTGGAGCGAATCCGGAAGGGACATCCTCCCCTGGCGCCCCGGGCGGGGCTCCCGGACGAGGAAACGGTGCCGAAGGCCCGGGATCGCTGGGTGCGACGCCTGGTGATCCTCCTCCTGGTCCTGGTGGTGGTGGGCGCCGGCCTGTATCTGGGGTACCGGCTCCTGCTGGGAGGCGCGATGAACGAACTGGCGGGTCTGGCAGGCGGGAGTTCTCAATGAGCAGGAAGGCCAGAGCGTGGCTCGGCGGCATCGGAGGTTTTCTCTTTTTCGTCCTGGTGGCGTGGATCGTCCACCGGCTCCTGGGCATGGAGGGCCTCGCGGCCCGCATCCTCTGGGGAAGCCTCCTGACCCTGGGCCTTGCCGCCGGCGGCCTCCTGGCCCGCCTCCTCTGGGTCACGGGTCCCATGCCCGAAAGCGACGAGCCCGACGACGAAGCCATGGCTCTGAAGGCCGCGGAGGACCGACTGGCTCGCTCCAGCGCGCCCCACTCCCGCCTGAACCGGCTGCCCCTCACGGTCCTGCTGGGCCCTCGCGGCAGCACCAAGACCACCCTCCTGGCCCGGACGGGGCTCGAGCCCGAGCTCCTGGCCGGCGAGGTCTTCCAGGGCGACACGGTGGTGGAGACCGAAGGCATCAACCTCTGGTACCGGGACGGCACGGTGTACCTGGAAGCCGGTGGCGGGCTGCTGGAAGACGAGGACCGCTGGAAGCGCCTGCTTCGCCGGATCCGCCCGTCCAGCTGGGGGGCGGCCCTGGGTCGGGGCCGTCAGGCGCCCCGGGCCGTGGTGCTCTGTTACGGCGTTGACGAGTTCCTGAAGCCAGGGGCGGGGGAGGCGGTTCCGGCCCAGGCCCGGGAGCTCCGGAAGCGGCTGGCCCAGCTCTCCGCCGAACTGGGGA
>SKVI01000202.1 GCA_007129525.1 Gemmatimonadota bacterium
CGGGGCTCGAGCCCGAGCTCCTGGCCGGCGAGGTCTTCCAGGGCGACACGGTGGTGGAGACCGAAGGCATCAACCTCTGGTACCGGGACGGCACGGTGTACCTGGAGGCCGGTGGCGGGTTGCTGGAAGATGAGGACCGCTGGAAGCGGCTGCTGCGCCGGATCCGCCCGTCCAGCTGGGGGGCGGCCCTGGGTCGGGGCCGTCAGGCGCCCCGGGCCGTGGTCCTCTGCTACGGCGTTGACGAGTTCCTGAAGCCAGGGGCGGGGGAGGCGGTTCCGGCCCAGGCCCGGGAGCTCCGGAAGCGGCTGGCCCAGCTCTCCGCCGAACTGGGGATCTCGGTGCCGGTCTACGTGATGTTTACCCGGGCCGATCGCTTCCCCTTCTTTCTGGATTACGTCCGGAGCCTCACCCCCGACGAGGTGGTGGACCCCCTGGGCGCCACCCTGCCCCTGCACGCCGACGCCGACCCGGGCTCCCACAGTCGGGAAGAAGGACGCCGGGTCAGGGAGGCCTTCGAAGAGCTCCACGAGAGCCTCAGCGCCAACCGGCTCCGGGTCCTTCCGAGGGAGAACGACCAGGATGTCCGGGGTGGCGCCTACGAGTTCCCCAGGGAACTCCGCAAGATCTCGGAGCTGGCCACCTCCTTCCTGGTGGAGCTGTGCCGTCCCAGCCAGTTGGGAGTGAGCCCGGTCCTCCGGGGCTTCTACTTCACCGGGGTACGCCCCATCGTGGTCCGCGACGCCGAGGCTTCGGCACCGGCTCCGGATCCGGCGGCGAGCTCCGGTGGCGAGGTGGGAGCCACCGGCGTCTTCAACGCCCAGGAAATCCAGGCCCGGGCCCGGCAAGCCCAGGCTTCGTCCGGCGGGAGCACCCGGAAGGTCCCTCAGTGGGTCTTTCTGGAACGGTTCTTCCAGGGGCTCCTTCCCGGCGACGCCAACGCCCGAGCCCTCACTGCCGGGGGCGCTCGGGTGGACGTGCTTCGTCGACTCGGGCTGGGACTGGTGGTGGCCGCGGCGCTGGTGGTCATCGTCGGGACGACCTGGTCGTTTTTCGAGAACCGGGCCCTGGAGAACCGTGTGGTGGCCGCCGCCGAGGGAGTGGCTCAACTGAATCCGGAACCGGGCGTTCCGCCGGCGACCGACGACCTCGAAGCCCTGGACGACCTCCGGGGCGAGCTCGCCGTCCTCCGCGAGTACGCCGAAGCCGGCCCGCCCCGACGGTTCCGGTGGGGCCTCTACCAGGGCGACGCACTCCTGGAGACTGCTCGGCCCCTCTACTTCGAGAGGTTCGACGCCCTCCTCTGGTCTCCCATCCGCGTCCGCCTGGTGGACCGCCTCGACGGGCTGGAGGGAGAACCCGGAGAGGCGGACGACTACTCGGAAACCTACGATGCCCTCCGGGCGTACCTGGTGACCACCCGCCACCCGAACCGGAGCGAGCCGGACATCGTGACCCCCGCCCTCATGGCCCACTGGGTCTACGCGGGGGAGGTGGACGAGGAGCGTCGGGAGCTGGCCCGGGCCCAGATCGACTTCTTCGCCACCGAGATGGCGGTGGATCATCCCCTGCCCAGGCAGGCTGACGACGGCCGGGTGGCCCGGACCCGGGAATTCCTCTTCCAGTTCGCCGAGGAGGACCGGGTCTATCAGGCCCTCATTTCCGACGGCTCGGCCGGGATCGAGGCGGTGGAGCTGGCCCGGATCGCGCCCGGAGCGGGCGGCACGGTCCGAAACGACGCCTCGATCCCCGGCGCCTTCACGGAGGAGGGATGGGAACGGGTCCAGACGGCCCTGGACGACGTGGACCGGCTCTTCGCCGCCGAAGAGTGGGTGGTGGGCGAGCAGGCTATCTCGGAGGAAGACCGGGAACGCCTGACGGCGGAGCTCCGGGATCGGTACGTGGAAGACTATGTGACACACTGGCAGCGCTTCCTCCAGACGGCCTCGGTGGCCGGATTCGGGAGCGCGGCCGGTGCCGCCCGGAGTCTGGACGTCCTCAGCGGCAACCAGTCGCCCATCCTCCAGGTGCTGGCGGTGACGGCCCGGAACACCGTGGTGGACTCCGCGCGGATCGCTCCCGCCTTCCAACCGGTGCACCAGGCCACCCCGCCCGAGATCCGGGACCGATACATCAGCGAGGCCAACGAGGAGTACATGGCCGGCCTGGTGGACCTCCACGCCGCCATGGAACAGTTGGCCGACGCCGGCGGAGCCAGCCGCGATCAGGCCATGGGCGACGTGAGCTCCACCGCTGAGCAGACCCGGCGCTCGGTGCGCCAGATGGCCCAGAACTTCAGCGTGGCCGGAGAAGCCCAGCCGGTGGCCTCGGCGGTCCAGAGTCTCATGGAATCGCCAGCCAGGCTCGCCGAGTCGCTGGTGACCCGACTTCCGGCGGCCCAGGTCAACGCCCGGGGCGAGTCCCTCTGTGCTTCGTTCAATCCGGTCCTGGCCCGCTATCCCTTCGACCGCAACGCGTCGCAGGAAGTGGAGATGGACGACCTGGAGAGTCTCTTCGGACCCGACGAGGGTACCCTCTGGGTCTTCTACGACGACGTGGGCCAGTCGCTCCTGGCCCGGGAGGGAGGTCGCTACGTGGCGGCCCCGGGGGCCTCCCCCGAGCCGACGCCTGAGTTCGTGAACTTCTTCAATCAGGCCAGCGAGGTGTCCAGGGCCTTCTTCGGCGAGCAAGGTCGGGGAGCGGAGATCGTCTTCGCCCTTCGGCCCCAGACCTCTCCCGAGCTCCCGGAGGTGGCTGTGAGCATGGACGGGTTGAGCCATCGATTCACACGGACGGTGGCCGCAGCCCAGACCTTCGTCTGGGAAGGAAGCCGGGCCCAGAACATTCGCATCACCGGCCAGGTGGATGGCCAGGAGGTCACCCTCCTGGAGGCCTCCGACAGCCCGTGGGCCCTCTTCCGACTCCTGGGCCGGGCCCGGTGGGACCAGGTAGGACAGGAGCGCTACGAGCTGACCTGGCCCATCTCCGGGCAGCAGATGGACCTGACCATGGAGTTGAGCCTTGCTCGGGGCATCCCGGTCTTCCGGGGTGACTTCATGTCGAACCTCAACTGCGCCAGCCGAATCGCCCGATGACCGGAAGGCACCCGGACCCGCGAACCCTCGCCGGAAGGAGCTGCACCATGTACCGCCTTCAGACCTTTGCCCTGGCTGCCCTGGCCGCTTTCCTCCTGGTGGGCTGCCGTGGCGGCCCCGACGCAGCTCCGCCCCCCGAGCCGGAGCCGGATCCCCTGGCCCCCCTCTCCAGCGACGCCCGGCTCTACTACGATAACAGCGGGGGCATCGCCGATTCGGTGCGAATCGTGGCCCGGGACGAGGCATCGTGGCAGGAGCTCTGGGAGCGGGCCACCTCCCGGCAGACCTCTCCGCCCGACCGACCGGCGGTGGACTTCGAAGAGAACATGGTGGTGGCGGTGGGCACCGGTCGCATGACCCCGCAGGACCGGATCCAGGTGGACAGCGCCGGCTTCGTGGATGAACGCACCGTCGACGGAGTGGAACAGGAGTACTTCCTCATCGTGGTCCGGACCGTCGAAGGGTGCCGGAGACTCGAGGCCGACGCCTATCCCCTGGAGATCGTCCGGGTCCCCCGCTTCGACGGTCCCGTCCGGTGGGAGGAGCGACGGCAGCAGGAGGAGTGCCAGCAGGTTCGTCGGGGGTCCGCAGGCGCCCCCGGAGGTGAAACCGCCGGATGAGCGACGAGCGAGACGACGAACCGGGCGGTGGCGAAGCGCCCGATCCCACCACCCTGGTGGGTGAGGTCCTGGCCGGCCGTTACCGGGTGCTCCGGAGGCTGGGAGTGGGCGCCATGGGTGCGGTGTACCTGGGCGAGCACATGCGCATCGGTCGGAAGGACGCCATCAAGGTCCTTCGGGCCGGAATGGCCCAGGACCCGGAGGCCATCGCCCGCTTCACCCGGGGGGCTCGCAACGTCTCCCGGATCCGGCACCCCAACGTCTGCACCCTCTACGACTTCGGCGACACCGAGGAAGGTTTTCACTTCCTGGCCATGGAGTACGTGGACGGCTCCACGCTGGGCAGCCTGCTGGAGACCCAGGGGGCGCTCTCGCCGGAGCGGGCCGCCGAGTTGGTTCGTCAGGTGGGCGAGGCCCTTTTTGCCGCCCACTCCCTGGGCATCGTCCACCGAGATCTCAAGCCCGACAATATCATGGTGGCCCGGGACCGGGACGGATCGGAGCGGGTCAAGGTGGTGGACTTCGACATCGCCAGGGGTCCCGCCGAAGAGGAGGGGCCCGCCGTCACCCGTCACGGGTTCGTGGTGGGGACGCCCGAGTACATGAGCCCCGAGCAGCTCACCGGCGACCCCCTGGACGGCCGCAGCGACATCTACTCCATGGCCCTGGTCCTCTTCCGGATGCTCACTGAGCGCCTCCCCTTCGAAGGGGATACTGCCCAGGAGATCATGGTCCAGCGTCTCACCCGCGAGCCCATGACCCTGCAGGAGGCCGCGGGCCGCAGCTTTCCCGAGGCGCTGGAGCTGGCGGTGGCCGAAGGGCTGCGCCGGAAGGCTGCCGAGCGGCCGGCCGACGCCCGGGCGTTCGCCCAGAACGTTCTGCAGGCCGTCCAGGACGCCGACGCCCTCCCCACTGCGCCCGCGGCTTCGACAGCTGGAGGTGGACAGGGGGCGGAGGCACCGCCTCCCACAGTGGCCCCCTCTGCATCGGCCACCGGGGGTTTCGAGCCGCCCGGCGATCCGCCTGGTGGCGCCGGCTCGGGCGGAGCCCCACCCCCCGGTCAGCCTTCAGCCGAGACCCGGGCCACGCCCGCGCCCGCCGAAGGCGCCGGCAAGGGCCGACGAACCGGGCTCATGGCCCTCCTGGCCGGGCTGGCGGCAGTCATGGTGCTCTTCGTGGGCGGCGGCCTCCTGGCCGCATGGCTCTGGTTCGGTCCCATCGGCGGCGGCGACGAAACGGTGGCGGGCCCCGACCCCGACGACCCCCCGGCCGAGGTGGCTGACGCAGGCGATTTCGACCCGGAGGTGCCCCCCCCCGCCTCGGACTCTCCGGGGGACGACACCGCCGAGCAGGCCCGTGAAGCGGAAGCCCGGGATCCCGATCCGGTCCCACCGGCCGACGACCCGACCCCGCAACCCACCGAGCCGGCGCCCACGCCGGAAGAAGCGGATGAGCCCACCGTGGTGGTGACGGTGGATCCGGCAAATGCCCGGGATTTCCTCTTTCGACAGTTCCAGGCCACGGGGCCAGAGGCTCTTCCCGACGACCCGCAGGAGCAGCGGGTCACGCTCCTGGCGGTTCGGGATACGCTGGACGCCGTCTGGCGCATGGAGGGCGTCTCCCGGGAGGACCGGGCCTTCGCCGCCTGGGTCCTGGGCCACACCCTGGTACCCCTGGGTGATTCCATCGAGGCGCTCCAGTGGTTCGAGGAGGCCGTCCGCCTGGATCCCATCGAGCGCTACATCGACGACAGAGACGCACATAGAGGGGGACAACGATGAGCACCTTCCCCGGCGACGACCGGAAGGTGGAGATCTCGGTCTGGGGCCGCACCCACGTAGGACAGGTCCGCTCCGAGAATCAGGACGCCTTTATCGTGGCCGAGCTCCGCAACAGCTCTGAGGAAGAGGGATTCCTTCTGGGTCCGGACTCACCTGAACTCGCCGAGGGTGGCGAGGTCCGGGTCCAGGTGGGTCCCCGGGGGCTCCTCCTGCTGGTGGCCGACGGCATGGGCGGCGCGGCCGGCGGGGCCGTGGCCTCGAGGTTGGCGGCCTCGGTCATCACCGAGACCCTGGAGGAGGCGTGGGGCCGCGAGCGGGTCCAGACGCCCATCCGTTTCGCCCAGCACCTGCAGGAGGCGGTGGAGGAGGCCAACCGGAGAGTCCATGAGCGGGCGGCCCAACGGCCCGAGCTGGCTGGGATGGGAACCACCGCCACCGTGGCGGGAATCCTGGACGGTATGGTCTACCTGGCCCAGGTGGGGGACTCCCGGGCCTACCTGATCCGCGAAGGGGAGATGGCCCAGATCACCCGGGACCAGTCCATGGTCCAGGAGCTGGTGGAACAGGGGGCCATGACCCTGGAAGAGGCCGAGAAGAGCGTGCACCGAAGCGTCCTCCTGCAGGCTCTGGGTACCGAGCCCCACGTGGATGTGGCACTGACCTACCATCAGCTCCGGCGGGGAGACCAGCTCCTTCTCTGCTCCGATGGGCTCACCGGACCGGTGGCCGACGACGAGATCACCCGAACGGTGACCGATGCACCCACGCC
>SKVI01000246.1 GCA_007129525.1 Gemmatimonadota bacterium
AGGTACTGCTCGTCACCGCTGAGGCTCCGATCGGGGACATGGGCGTCGAGGATCCGCCCCACCCGCCCCTGTCCGGCATTGTAGGCCGCCAGGGCCAGGAACCAGGAGTCGAACTCGCCGTGCAGGTAGGTGAGGTAGTCCAGAGCTGCCCGGGTCGACGCCACCGGATCACGTCGATCGTCCACGATGCCGTCCACCAGCAGGTCCAGATCGCGAGCGGTGGGGGCCATGAGCTGCCAGAGCCCCGTGGCGCCCACCCGACTCCGAATGGAGTGGTGGTAGCCGCTCTCCACGATGGGGAGGTACCTCAGGCTGGCCGGGAGCCCCCGGCCCTCAAGCTCGGCATCCACGAGGGCGTGGTACTGGCCCATTCGCTCCAGGTACCGCTCGAAGTGATCCCGGGAGCGGGTGGTCCAGAAGGCCTCCCAGAAGCGAGCCCGGTCCTGGAGGTGCTCGTCCCGGGCCACTCTGGAATCCAGTATGGGGTCCAGGTCCACGGGCTCCACCTCCACCGTGGGAAGAGCGCCGCGGTCGGAAATGAGACTACGGGCCGCCCGATCTCCGGCGGTGGCGGCGGCATCGCCGACGCCCACCACGGGAGAAGCCCCACGGGCGCCGGGGGATCCGGGCCTCTCCACTCCCACCCGCTGGCAGCCGGCCACCAGTACGAGAAGAACCATCAACGCCAGCACCCGCAGCGGCATGGATCCGACGCCCTCTGCCTCGAGTCCGGATCCTCCGGAGCACTGGTTCGTCATCGTTCCTCCGTTCAGTTTCAATCCTCGGGCAGGACCTCGTCCACTGCTTCGAGAAGCCGGTCCACCACCTGGTGTCGGGCACCATGCCCCATGAGGCCGATCCGCCAGATCCGCCCCCGAGCCGGACCGAGCCCGCCTCCCACCTCGATGCCCTTCTCTTCCAGAAGCCTCCGGCGTGCCACACCCTCATCTCCGCCACCGGGGAGGCTCACCGCGGTAAGCTGCGGAAGCCGGGCGTCCGGAGGATTGGCGAAAGGCTTGAAGCCCCTCTCCTCCAGCTCATGCTGGAGCCGTCGTCCCACCTCACGGTGCCGTCGGAAGCGGGCCTCGAGCCCCTCCTCCCGAATTTCGGCCAGCGCCTCGTACAGCGCATAGATCAGATTGATGGGCGCCGTGTGGTGGTATCGACGCTCCGATCCCAGGTACCCGGCAATGAGATTCACGTCCAGGTACCAGCTCGACACGGGACGCTGCCGCGATCGAATCCGGTCCATGGCCCTACTGGAGAATGTAATGGGTGCCAGGCCCGGAGGAACACCCAGGCACTTCTGAGTGCCTGCGTAACAGACGTCCACACCCACCCGGTCGACCTCCACCGGCATTCCCGCCAAAGAGGTGACGGCGTCCACCACGAACAGGGTCCCGCTCTCCTGCAGGGCCCGGCCCACCTCCTCTAGGGGCTGTCGCACCCCGGTAGAGGTCTCGGCGTGCACCAGCGCCAGAAGGCGTGCGTCGGGGTGTTTCCGGTGCGCTTCGATGAGCCGCTGGGGCTCCAGGGGTCGCCCCCAATCTCCTTCCACCGTCACCACCGTAGCGCCCTGACGCCGAGCCATCTCGGCCAGCCGGGTGCCGAAGACCCCCTTCACCCCCACGATGGCGGTGTCGCCGGGCTCCAGGAGGTTCACCAGCGCCGCCTCCATTCCGGCCGATCCGGTTCCCGACACCGGAAAGGTGGTGGGATTCTCGGTGCCGAAGAGTCGGCGGAGCTCCTCGTTCACCTCGTCCAGGAGCCCCAGAAACTGGGGATCGAGGTGTCCCAGGGTCTCGGTGGCCATGGCCTGCAGGATCCGGGGAGACACCGGGGAAGGACCGGGTCCCAGGAGGAGTCGTCCGGAGAGGTCGGAAAGCGCCATCAGCCTTATCCCATGCCCTTAGAGCCGGTAGTTCGGCGCTTCTCGGGTAATCGTCACGTCGTGGGGATGGGACTCCCGGAGCCCCACCGAGGTGACCCGGCAGAACCGGGCCCCGGTCCGCAGCTCCTCCAGGGTTCCGGCTCCGCAGTAGCCCATCCCGCTCTGGAGCCCGCCCACCAGCTGGAAAACGGTGTCCGAAACCGGGCCCTTGTAAGGGACCCGGGCCTCGATCCCCTCCGGCACCAGCTTCCGGGTGTCGAGTTCTCCCTCCTGGAAGTAGCGGTCGGCCGACCCCTCCTCCATGGCCGACAACGACCCCATCCCCCGTACCAGCTTGTAGCGACGGCCCTCCAGGAGGAAGCTCTCGCCGGGCGCTTCTTCCGTGCCGGCGAACATGGAACCCATCATGACGCAGTCGGCTCCGGCGGCCAGCGCCTTGACCAGATCACCGGAAAAGCGAATGCCCCCGTCGGCGATGATGGGCACCCGCCCCGCCACCCCCTTCACCGCCTCCATGACGGCGGTAAGCTGCGGTACTCCCACCCCCGTGACCACCCGTGTGGTGCAGATGGAGCCCGGCCCCACCCCCACCTTTACCGCGTCGACCCCGCGATCCACCAGGGCGGCCGCACCGTCTGCGGTCCCCACGTTTCCGGCAATGAGCTGGGTGTCAGGGAAGGTCTCTCGGGTCCGGGACACGGCCTGCAGGACACCCTCGGAGTGGCCGTGGGCGGTGTCGATGACCAGGACGTCGACCCCGGCCTCCACCAGAAGCCGGGCCCGGTCGATGTCCGCCGAGGACGCCCCTATGGCCGCACCCACCAGGAGCCGACCTCGTTCGTCCTTCGAGGCGCTGGGAAACTGCCGGCGCTTGACGATGTCCTTGACGGTGATCAACCCGGCCAGCGTGCCGTCCTCGTTCACCACCGGGAGCTTCTCGATGCGGTGTCGATGCAGAATCCGCTCCGCCTGGGTGAGAGTCGTACCGACGGGTGCCGTGACCAGATCCTCGCGGGTCATGACCTCGGTCACCGGCCGATCCAGCTCCTCCTCGAACTGCAGGTCGCGGTTGGTGAGGATCCCCACCAGCCGACCTCCGTTCTCCACGATGGGGACCCCGGAAATGGAGAACCGGGCCATGAGCTCATGGGCGTCCCGGAGGGTGGCACCCGGCTGGAGGGTGATGGGATTCTGGATCATCCCGCTCTCGGAGCGCTTCACCCGGTCCACCTGGGCGGCCTGTCGCTCGGCGGGCATGTTCTTGTGGATGATCCCCAGTCCCCCCTCCCGGGCCAGGGCGATGGCCATGCGGGATTCGGTCACCGTGTCCATGGCGGCGCTGAGGAGCGGGATCTCCAGCCGGATGCCGTCGGTGAGTCGGGTGGCGACGGACGTGTCTCGGGGATGGACGGTGGAGTGTCCGGGAATGAGGAGGACGTCATCGAAGGTCAGGGCCTCACCGACGAAGTTCTCCTCGGGATGACGGGGTTGGGCCATGGGGTCTACCTGGAGGTCTGGATGCGGTGGCAGGGTCGCAAAACGACGCACGCCCGACGGAGGCGGCTTCCCTGGGCAGGGGCTCCTCCATCGGGCGTGGGTCTCCGGCTTGTCCGGATCGGGCTGGCTCGTTCCATGGCACAGCTTAGGTGCGCCGTGCCGGGGGTGTCAACCCTCGTCCCGGCTGCGGGGCGGAGGCGGGTCCTCCCGGGGGGAGTCGGGAGGCGAATCGGGCCGAACGGAGTCTCCGCGACGGGGCACCGGCGGCGGGCCGGAGCGCCGCTGATCCCCTTCCTCCAGCTGCAGTTCATCAACGATCTGGCGGCCCACCTCCTGTACGGAGCTCAGCGCCCGGTCCGCCGCCGCCAGGAGTTGGAAGGCCTCTCGCAGACTCGAGGGATTCAAGGTGCGCTTGCGCAAGCCGTCCTCGAGCTTTTCGGCCCACCGCTGCAGTCCGGTGGCATCGGCAGGCTCCTGGCTGTTGTACCGTGACTCCAGGAACTCGATGTAGTCCAGCACCTGGTAAAGCTGTGCCTCGGGCAGCGTATCCAGCTTCCGCAGGATTCGTCGTCTCAACGTCTCGTGCAAGGGGTTCAACCTCCGTCTGGGTGCAGCGTCCGCCACGGCCACAAAACGATTGGACCTTCCACTGGGACGGCACGTCTCACATCTTCAGGTTAAGGTATCATGAATCCCGCACGTCGGGGGAGTCCGAAGGGATCCCTCTCCGACACGATTCACCAACCCCGCACCTGTATGCCGTACTACCCTCTCCGTAACGTTCCCCTCCCCGAGACAACCCGGGGCGCCTATGACGAATGGCTCGAGGCCGTGGACCGCGAGCTGGAGAGGGAGGATTGTGATCGCAACGAGCTGTGTCGAAAGATCCTCACCGACATCTTCTATCCGGACCTGACCGGCCGGGATCCCGCCTCGCTATCGCCCTCCACCCGGATCGCCCTTCTCCAGATGGATCCGAGGAATGTGACGCTGGAGCCCGAGTACTACCACGAGATCGACACCGAACGGTACGCTCGGGTCAAACCCCTCATCTGGCTCTGGGAGATGTTCGACAAGAGCCCGCTGGGCGAGAATGTCCACCTGGGTGTCCGCTTTCGCAGGATCCTGGCACGACGGATCTTCAAGCGGTGCGGCCGTAACTTCAAGGCCTTCCACTTCGTGAAGCTCTCCTTCGGGTACAACCTGGAGGTGGGTGACGACGTGGTGGTGCACCGCCACGTGCTCCTGGATGACCGGGGCGGGATCCGCATCGGGAACAAGGCGTCCATCTCGGACTTCGCCAACGTGTATTCCCACACCCACGACATCGTGGACCCGAAGATCGTGGAGACCCCGGCCACCGTGCTGGGCGACGGGGTGAGGATCACGTACCACGCCACGATCCTGGCCGGCGTTCACGTGACCAACGACTCCATGGTGGGAGCCGGCGCCCTGGCCACCCGCGACACCCGCCCCTCGACAGTGCACGTGGGGATCCCCGCGAAGCCGGTGAAGGAGAAGCCGGCGGACCGGCAGCGGAAGCCGGGTCCGCCCGACCCGCTGGCCGACGAGTAACGCCTGGGCCCGAGCCGGGGGATCAGGCCTCGCCCTCCTCCTCGTAGCGCTGCTTGAGGCGCGCCACCACCTCCGGATCGGCCAGGGTGGTGGTGTCACCCAGCGCCTTGCCGTCGGCGATGTCCCGGAGGAGCCGGCGCATGATCTTCCCCGACCGGGTCTTGGGGAGGTCCGCCGAAAAGAGGATGGCCTCGGGCCGGGCGATGGGCCCGATGACCTCGACCACGTGGGCCTTCAGGGCGGTAACCAGCTCGTCGGACGGTTCCTTCCCGTCCCGGAGGGTGACGAAGGCCGCGATGGCCTGTCCCTTGATGTCGTGGGTCTTGCCGACCACCGCCGCTTCGGCCACCGCCGGGTGATCTACCAGGGCGCTCTCCACCTCCATGGTCCCGATCCGGTGACCCGCCACATTCAGGACGTCGTCGACCCGGCCAAGGATCCAGAGATTTCCGTTCTCGTCCCGCTTCGCCCCGTCGCCGGGAAAGTAGGTGCCGGGATTCTCCCACTTGGACCAATACGTCTCGCGGAATCGTTCGTCGTCGCCCCAGATGGTGCGGAGCATGGAGGGCCATGGACGGGTGATGGCCAGGTACCCCGCGTTCGTCTCCCGGCCGGCCTCGTCCAGGAGGGTGGCCTGGATGCCGGGGAAGGTCCGGACGGCGCTCCCCGGAACGGTCTCGGTGACCCCCGGCAGCGGGGTGATCATGATCCCCCCCGTCTCCGTCTGCCACCAGGTGTCGACGATGGGACAGCGTTCGCCCCCGATGAAGCGGTGGTACCAGACCCAGGCCTCGGGGTTGATGGGCTCTCCCACCGTCCCCAGCAGGCGGAGCTGGGACAAGTCGTGCTTTTCCGGCCACTCCTCGCCCCACTTCATGAAGGCCCGAATGGCGGTGGGCGCCGTGTAGAAGACGGTCACCCCGTACTTGGCGCACAGCTTCCAGAACCTCCCCCGATCGGGAAAGTCCGGCGCACCCTCGTACATCATGACGGTGGCCCCGTTGGCCAGGGGACCGTACACGATGTAGGAGTGCCCGGTGATCCACCCCACGTCGGCAGTGCACCAGTAGACGTCGTCCTCCTTCAGGTCGAAGACCCAGCGGGTGGTGGCGTACGTCTGGGTCAGGTAGCCGCCGGTGGAGTGTACCACGCCCTTGGGCTGCCCGGTGGTGCCCGAGGTGTAGAGGATGAAGAGGATGTCCTCGGAATCCATGGGCTCGGCGGGGCAGTCGGCCGAGGCATCGCGAACGAGATCGTGGTACCAGAGGTCCCGCTTCGGCGTCATGGTGGTCTGGG
>SKVI01000107.1 GCA_007129525.1 Gemmatimonadota bacterium
CGGGACGCCGGCCGCGCCCAGGGCGGACGGAATGCCCGGGACGCCTTCCTCCGGTGGGCCTGCCTGGGAGACCATCCGGGCCACCTTCCCACCGGAGAACCGGGGTCCGACTGGGAGGAAGCGGTGGTTCGACGAATTCTCTCGCCCGGCGGCGACCTCCACGACGCGCCCCTCCGGCGTCTGGCCATGGCTTTCCAGCGTCCCGAACGCTACGGCTCGCTTCTGCGGGCCCTGGCCCACGGTCCCCTGGACTGGGCCGAACTGCGGCGCCGGACCCGGGGGATCGAGAGCGGCGGCCAGATGGCCCCGTACCTCAGGCGCCTGGAGGAGATGGGGATGGCCCGGACGCTCCGGCCCCTGGGGGCCCCCGAGGGATCCCGGAACCGGCGCTACCGGCTCACCGATCCGTTTCTGGCCTTCTGGTTCAGCTCGGTGCTGCCCGTGCGCAGTCACCTGTTCACCGAGCCGCCAGAGGAGGTGTGGGCCCAGCGGGTGCGCCCCCGGCTGGACGAACACCTGGCTCGCTGGCTCCCGGTGGCCGCGGCCCAGTGGTTCGCCCGCCATGCCTCGGAGCGACTCCCGGCGGCGGGCCGGCAGGTGGGCGGGTTCTGGGGGGCCGAGACCGAGTTCCAGGTGGTGAGCTGGCTCACCAACGGGCAGATCTGCTACGTGGAGACGGTGTGGAGCGAGGCCCCGACGGGGGCCGACGCCTTCGACGACCTGAGGCTCCGGATGAAGGTGACCCGCTACGGGATCGGCCGGGAGGCCCGGACCCCGGTCCTGGTGGTTCCCGGCGGCATGGACGAGGAGCTCCGGCGTCGGATCGCCGCCGACCCCCTGGCCACGGCCCTGGACCTGGAGGACCTCATGGGCGATCCCATGGCGGTCGGAGAGGCTTCCCCCCGGTAGGAGGGGACTGCTACGTTGGGCTTCGTCCAACCCCCTCGAACCGTTGGAAGACCATGGGTCCGACACCGCCGTCTGCCGAAGCCCTTCCCACGCCCCCAGAGCGCGGGTGGGCCCTGGTCACCGGGGCGTCGGCCGGGATCGGCTGGGAGCTGGCCCGCTGCCTGGCCGCCGAGGGATGGGACCTGATCCTCACCGCCCGCCGCCGGGAGCGGCTCGTGGAGCTCTCGGAGCAGATCCGGAACGAGGCCGGCTGTGACGCGCTGGTGGTCCCCTGCGACCTCTCCACGCCGGACGGGGCGGCCCGGTTGGCGCGGGAGCTGGAGGAGCGGAGCCTCTGGGTGGAGATCCTGGTGAACAACGCCGGCTTCGGCCACCACGGGCGGTTCTGGACCATGGAGCTGGACCGGGGGCTGGACATGATCCAGGTGAATGTGACCGCGGTCACGGAGCTGGCCCACCGCCTTCTTCCCCCTATGGTGGAGGCGAAACGGGGACGCATCCTGAACGTGGCCTCCACCGCCGCCTTCCAGCCGGGCCCCAACATGGCGGTCTACTACGCCTCGAAGGCCTACGTGCTCTCCTTCTCGGAGGCCCTCCGGGAGGAGCTCCGGGGCACGGGGGTGACGGTCACCGCCCTCTGCCCGGGTCCCACCCGCTCGGAGTTCGGCCAGCAGGCCGGCTTCGGCGACTCGGTCTTCCTGGACAAGCTCCCCCGCCCAAGCAGCCGGACGGTGGCCGAGTACGGCGTGCGGGCCCTCTTACGGGGGAAGGGGGTCGCGGTGGAGGGCCTCCTCAACCGGATGCACGTCTTCGCCCTCCGCTTCCTCCCCCGGGGGCTGGTGCTCCGCCTGGTGCGCCGCTTTCAGGAGGTGCGGGGGTAGGGCTCAGCGGCCCCCGTCCACCACCGAGGCCCCCTCCACCGTCTCGTATCCCAGCGTCTCGCCCCGCAGCACCGCCGGGATCCCCTCCACCATCCAGGTGGGCGGGGGCGCGTCCTTCAGGAAGTGGTCGAAGAACTGCATCATCCGGACGTTCCAGTCCCTCCGGTTGGCGAAGGTGGTGGGCCAGTGGGGCTCGCCCCGGTAGTTGATCATCCACGCCGGCTTGCCCAGCCGCCGCATGGCCGTGAAGAGCTCGATCCCCTGCTCCCAGGGCACGTGGCCGTCGGCGTCGTTGTGCATGATGAGCAGCGGGGTCTCGATCTTGTCCACCCAGAAGAGGGGCGAGTTCTCGATGTAGCGCAGGGGCATGTCCCAGAGCGATCCCCCGAGCCGGCTCTGGGTTCGCTCGTACTGGAACTGCCTCACGAGTCCGGTCTGGCGGCGGATGCCCCCGTAGGCCGAGATCATGTTGGCCACCGGCGCCCCGGCTGCCCCAGCCACGAAGAGGTCGCGGGAGCGCGTCACCATGAAGGCGATCTGGTAGCCGCCCCAGGAGTGACCCTGCAGGGCGATCCGGTCCCGGTCCACGAAGCCCCGGTCCAGGAGCTGGTGCACGCCGGGGATGATGGAGTTCATGGCCCCCTCCCCCGGGTACCCGATGCGGTAGGCCACGTCCGGGATGAACACCAGGTAGTCGTGGCTGGTGTACATGGGAAACGAGATCCGGGAGCGGTGGGGGACCGGCGCGTAGTGGTTGTGGAGCCCGTCGGACCAGCGCTCGTAGAAGTACACCACCATGGGGTACTCCCGGCTCGGATCGAAGTCGTCGGGCTTCATGAGGACCCCCTGGAGCCGATCGCCGTCGGTGGAGGTCCACTCCACCAGTTCGGTGGTCCCCCAGCGGTAGTCGGCCTGCTGGGGGTTGGCCTCGCTCATCCGGGTCCGGCCCTCGAACTCCATGTCGCTCACCCAGAGGTCGGGAAACTCCTGGAAGGTCTCCTGGGTGAAGAGGAGCCGGTCGGCGTCTTCCGCCCGGGTGGGCGTGGAGAAGCTCCGGGCCTCCATGAGGAGTCGCTCCGGCGCGCCTTCGCCGTCCAGGGTGGTGCGGTAGAACCCGGCGTCCTTCTCCCGGTCGTGGAAGGCCGACAGGAGGACGGTGTGGTCGCGGGGGAAGGCGGGCTCGTCCCAGTCCAGCCGGATGAGGCGGAAGCGAATCGTCTGGGCGCGGCCCTCCCCGCCGGTGACGGCATACGGCTCCGCCTGGCCGGCGGGATCCACCGCCCAGAGGTCGTAGCGGTCGTAGATGAGGAAGCGCTCGTCGTCGTCGAGCCACCCCGCCGAGCCGTACGAGCCGGCGGGCATGGGCCGGTCGTGCCCCTCGTCGTAGACCGGGTGGCCGACGGCGTCCGAGAGGTTGCGCACCTGGCCGGTCTCCAGCTCCCGGGCGTACCAGGCCGAGTCGGCGGGCTCGTACCAGGTCATGAAGCGCTCCTCCGGCGAGATGGAGCCCGTCCCCTGGCTCATCTCCTCCACCATCTGCCGGTCGCCGGTGGTGACGTCCACCAGGTACTGGTCCCGGTAGTTGGGCGACTCCCACGAGCCCATGAGGGCGTAGGGCTGGCCGTCGATCCCCACGGCCACATCGGCATCACCGCCGGAGCCCACGTTCACCGAGCGGAGGTCGTCGTCGGCCAGCTGCACGACGCGGTCCTCGTCCAGGAAAAGGACGGCTTCGTAGTTTCGCCTCCGCTCCTGGTCCACCCGCACGTTCTGGACCGTCATGAGCTCGTCGTCCTGCCAGTGCCAGACCTCCACGTCCACGTCCTCGTCCAGGGGGTGCGACCACTGGGGATCGGCCTCCGGCTGGGCGGGGCGGGGTGCCGTGCCGAAGAAGAGTCGCCGGCCGCTGTCGGAAAAGGAGAGGGAGCCCCAGCGGCTCACCCACCAGCCGGCGGGGATTCCCGCGGTACCGGTCTCGGCCACCGCCCGGGGGGCGTCGTCGCCGCTCTGCCAGTGGAAGAGAACGTGCTCCTCCTCCTGCTCGTCGGTGTCCGCTTCTTCGGCCTCGTCCGGTTCGTCTCCTTCGTCGGGTTGGGTCCCTTCGTCCGGTTCGCCCCCTTCGTCCGGCTCTTCGGCGTGGAGGAAGGCCAGTTGGCCGCCTTCGTCGTCCAGACTGAGGCCCCGAAAGGCGCCGGGCGCCTCCATGACCGTGGTCACCCCGTCGGTGCCCGGTCTCACCACCCGGAGGCCGCCGGTGGCGTCGTCGCCTGGCGGATCGTCCACGAAGGCCAGCAGGGCGCCGTTGTCCGAGATCTGGAACGAGGTGACGTGGGGGAAGTGCTCCCGGGCCCCGGTGGCCAGCGAGTGGAGGGTGAGGGCGCCGTGCTCCGCTTCGTCCTCGTCGGCTCGCTCCTCGTCGGTTTCGTCGGGGTCGCCGGGGTGGTGGTGCACCACGAGCCACTCCGGTGCCTCCGGCGGCACCCGATGCGACTGGACGTGGGCGATCCGCGTGACTTCACCGGAGGCCAGCTCCAGGATCCCCAGCGAGTCCCTTGGCTGCTCGCCCCGGTTCCGGTTCTCCCGGTACGCCTCCACCGCCTCCTTGTGGGGGCTGATCCGGAAGACCACCCGGGTGCCGTCGGGGGTGAACGACGGCGAGGCGCCCCGTTCGATCCGGTGCTCCGCCCGGGTGTCCACCTCGCGGACCACCAGAAGCCCGTCGTCATTCTCGTAGTTCAGGGTGTAGTGGACCCAGGCCCCGTCGGGCGAGATGTCCCGATCGCCGATGGTCCTCCAGATCTCGTAGGCCTCGTGCCCGAGAACCTCCTGGGCCTGGGCATCTGCGGGAATCCCGACGCCCGCTATGACCAGAGTCACCAGGAAAACCGCAATGCACCTGAGCTGTGTCCGCATCCGAATCCAACCTCCACCAGGGAATGCCAGGGGACGGCCCCTCGAGGACCGTCCCGGGGTCTGTGTGTGAAGAGCACAAGCTACCTCCCAGGGGCGGTGCGGGCCAGGCAGCTGGACGGCCGAGCAGGCGCCTGGACGGTCGCGCGGAGGCACTCCCCGTCCCGCGGCCGGCCGCCTCTTTCCGCCTTCACCGGCAGCTACCTCCTTTTCCGGACCGGTCGTCGCCCCTTTCCCCTGGCCGGTCGGGTACGGAGATTGAAGGGAGGAGTGGGTCCCCCACCGAAGATCGGTGTGGATCCAGCACCGGCCCAACACCGGGAGGCGGAGATGGCCAAAGGCGCAGGTTCATGGCCGAAAGGCAGCGAGGGATGAGAAGGCCGGAGGAGCGTTCGGGTTTCGAGGCGAAGCGCAGTTATGCCGTCGTCCCCTCCCCCCGGCCTGCCTTCCTGGGTGTCGTGATTCTCCCGGTCCTCCTCCTCTCCGGCTGTTGGGTGGAGGAGCGAGAGCCGGACGTGCCGGACACCGCGCCCGACGCGGAGCTTCCGGTGGTTCGCCCGGAGGCTCCGGTGGACCGGGTCCCCCATCCGGAGCGGGTGGGCGAGGAAGCCGAGGAGGAGCTGGAGGTGGGGGACGAGTTCTGGGCCGGCGCCGGAACCGCCGGAGCCGAGGTGGTGGCGCGGTTCGTGTCGCCGGGCGCACTGGACGCAGCCTTGGCCCGCGACGCTCCGGTGACCCGCCACCAGGACCGGGAGTGGAAGCTGGGCGACATCCTGGTGAGCGTGGACTTCCGGGCCGGCACGGACGGAGCCATCTGGCGCGTGGCCGGGCCGCCGGAGGTGGTGGGGGCCTACCTGGAGAGGCTCCGGGAGGACGCCGAGGGGAGGGGGCCCATCCAGGAGTTGGGGATCCTCCCCCTTGAGGTGCGTTACCGGAGCGCCAGGCGCGGGACGGGGGTGGTGCCTTGAAGGGCCTGCTCCTCCGGGTGGGGGTCCTGGTGGTGGCGGTGGCGGGGGTGCTCACCGTGGTGGTGGTGGCGCGCCTGGTCTTCTCTCCCGTTCCCCCCCTGCCTGAAGGCGAAGCCCAACCGCTCGAGTTCGACGAAGCCCGGGCGGTGGAGCGGCTCGTGGGCGCGCTGGCGATCCATGCGTCGGATACGGCAGACCGCGTGCCGGATGTGGAAGATCGGGTGCCGGATGCAGAGGAGCGAGAACGGGACGCGGCAGACTCCGCATCGGACGCGCCGGACCGACTCCGGGCCCATCTCCAGGACGCCTTCCCCCGGGTCCATGGCACGCTCCGGGTCGAAGGTCTGGAGGGTGGTTCGCTCCTCTATACGTGGGAGGGCGCCGAGCCGGAGACCGCTCCCATCCTTCTGGCGGTCCACGACGGAATCGTACCGCGGAGCAACGGAAGGTCTTCCGCCCGGGAGGCTGCGGCTTCGTTCCGGGAGGGTGCGGCATCGTTGCAGGAGGGTGCGGCATCGTTGCAGGAGGCTACCACCTCGGCGCAGGAGCCAGTGGTATCCAACGGTGAGATCCGTGGCC
>SKVI01000186.1 GCA_007129525.1 Gemmatimonadota bacterium
CCTGGAACTCCGGCGGCAGGGCCACCGACCCGGCCCCGGCCCGGGGAGGCAGGTAGACGCCCAGCACCACCAGGTCGGCATCGGCCGCCCGCTCCACCAGCCCTGCGTAGCTTCCCTCCCCTGTCTCCGGCCCCACCCGCACCGCGTCGGCAACGCCGGGGAGGAGCCCGTCCAGCACCGCGTTGAACTCGCGACCCGCGGTGAGATCATCTGACTCCGCCCAGGTCACCGAGAGGATCCGCCGGGTGGCGTCCGGGTCCGGGGGGAGGAGCTGGTCCTGATCCCTCACCAGGGTCAGCGATCGAACGGCGGCCTCGTCGGCCAGGGCTTGATGCGCCTGGCGTCCCACCACTGCCGGCACGCCCTCCAGCGGCACGGTGCGTTCCCGGTGGAGCCCCGCCCGGGCCTTGGCCTCCAGGACCCGCCGCACCGAGGCATCCAGGCGTTGGCGGGGGATCCGTCCCTCGTCCACCGCCTCCACCATGGCCGTCACCGCTCCCCGGACGCTGGCGGGGATCAGGATCACGTCAGCGCCGGCCTCGAAGGCCAGCACCGCGGCCTCACCGGCGCCGTAGTCCTCGGTGATGGCGCCCATCCGGAGGGCATCGGTGTAGAGGAGCCCCTCGAAGCCCATCTCCTCCCTGAGGATCCCCGTCATGAACTCCGGCGCCAACGTGGCCGGCGGGGCGCCGGGCCCCAACACGCCGGGCATGGACACGTGGGCGGTCATGACGCCGTCGACCCCGGCGTCCACCGCCGCTCGAAAGGGCACCAGCTCCACCCGATCCAGTCGCTCACGGTCGGCGGCCACCTCCGGAAGGGCCAGGTGCGAGTCGATGCGGGTGTCGCCGTGCCCGGGGAAGTGCTTGGCGGTGGTCATGGCCCCGCCCCGACGAGCCCCCCGGATGAAGGCGCTCCCCAGCCGGCTGACCTCGCCCGGGTCCTCACCGAAGGCCCGGGTGTTGATGATGGGATTCTCCGGGTTCGAGTTCACGTCCATGACCGGCGAGAAGATCACGTGCACCCCCACCGCCCGGGCTTCCCGGGCCGTGGCTTCGCCGAAGCGCTCCACGATCCCCGCGTCACCCAGGGCCCCGAAGGCCATGGTGGGCGGGAAGCTGGTTCCGCCTCCCTGGGGCAGGAGAGTGGGGAGGGCATACGTGTGGGCGATGCGCATGCCGGGTCCGCCCTGCTCGAAATCCGAGGTCACCAGGAGAGGCACGTCGGCCGCCTGCTGCAGGGCATTCAGCTTCTGGGCGTAGGCCAGGGGCGTGCCGATGGAGATCACCACCCCTCCGATGCCCTCATCCTGGACCCAGCGGAGCGTCTCCATGAACTCCGGATCGTCAGCCGAGGCGTAGGCCCCCGAGATCCAGGGGAAGACCAGCTGGCCCACCGCCTCCTCCAGTGACAGCGACGCCAGGGTTTCGTCCACCCACGTCCGAGCCTCGGCGTCCAGCTCGTCGGCCAGGTGGGGAACCGCGGGAGTCGGGGCAGCCGGTGCCGGATCGGGGGCCGGAGGTTCGGCCGGCCGACACGCCATCACGAGGGCCAGCAGAAACACGGGTACGGCGAACCTCCTCATCACGGGCACGCCTCCCCGTGCAGCCCCGCCGTGCCCGCGGTGAGACCTCGTTCACCGGCTCCCTGAGTGCGGGGCGCCTGGGCCACGGTCCCGGCACCCAGCCGGATTCCCGATCCGATCTCGAAGTCCGGGGGGATCCGGGTGGGGGTTCGGCCGCGGATGGGGATCTCGCCGAAGAGCGACCGGGCGGCGGCACGCTGGCTGGCTTCCGAGCCGCTCCAGGCCAGGAGGTAGGCCTGGGCGTCGGGGAACTCCTGAAGCAGGTACGGATTGCCGAAGGAGACCACCACGTGGGGAATCCGATTGTCCGCCAGGTCCTGGATGAACCGGGCCAGCTCCCGGGGAACGGCGACGCTCCCGGCGTAGGCCACCGCCGTCACGTGGAGTGAGACCACCACCAGGTCGGTGTTACGGGCCTGCTGAAGGAGCGCACCGTACTCCGAGGTCGGAGTGGCCCGGCCCAGGGTATGGGTGCTGAGCCGGGGGTACGTCTGCCGGAGACGGGAGTCGAAGGCCCTGCCTCCCATGACATCGTTCTGTCGGCGATACGTTACCGACATCACGTTGGCGGTCCGGGTGCCCCTCAGGGGCAGGATCCCCCGCTCGTTCCTGAGGAGGGTGAGAGAGCGCTCGGCAATCTCCCGGGCCAGGTCGGTATGGGCCGGGACCCCCACCCGCCGATGAACTTCCTCCAGCTCCACCGTTCGTGCGCGGTGCAGTCCCATCTCCTCCTTCAGGGAGAGGATCCGACGCACCGACTCGTCGATCCGCTCTTCGGAGATCCGCCCCGACAGCACGGCGTCCATGACCCCCCGGATGGCCCGTTCCGGGCTGGGTGGCATGAGGAGTACGTCGGCACCGGCCAGGACGGCCCGCACCGCAGCCTCTTCCCGGCTGTAGAGTCGGTCGATGGCGTTCATGTCCATGGCGTCGGTGAAGACGAGTCCCTGGAAGCCCCATTCGTCTCGGAGGAGTCCGGTGAGGACGTTCCGGGAGAGGGTGGCCGGCAGTCGAGCCTCCTCGGTGATCCTCGGAAGGGCGATGTGGGCGGTCATGATGGCGCCCATCCCCGCGTCCACCGCGGCACGGAAGGGGTGGAGCTCGATCCGGTCCAGCCGGTCGCGGTCGGCCCGGATCACCGGGAGGGCCAGGTGCGAGTCGGTCTCGGTATCGCCGTGTCCGGGGAAGTGCTTGCCGGTGGCCACCGCCCCGTGCTCCTGCATTCCCCGGACGAAGCACATTCCCAGCTCGGCCACCCGTTGCGGGTCTTCCCCGAAGGCCCGGGTGTTGATGATGGGATTGTCGGGATTGGAGTTGACGTCCAGAACCGGAGCGAAGGGGATGTGCACCCCCAGGGCCCGAGCCTCCAGGGCCGTGACCCGGCCCATCTCGTAGGAGAGGACCCGGTCGTCCGCCGCGCCTACCGCCATGAGGGCCGGAAAGTCCGTGGCGCCGCCCAGGTCGTGGGCGCCCGGGAGGTGGGTGGCCCCCCGGAACCGGAAACCGGCCCCGGTCTCCAGGTCGGCCGACACCAGCAGGGGCAGGTTGGACCGGCGCTGCATGGTGTTCAGCTTGGCCGCCACGTCCATGGGGGTGCCCACCGACATGATGATCCCGCCGATCTCGTCCTCCTCGATGAGGCGAACGAGGCGCTCGAAACCCGCCGACCCCTCGGGGGCGAAGTCGCCCATGACCCAGGGCATGATCATCTGGCCCACCTTCTGCCGGAGGGTCATTCGCTCCAGCATGGCCTTGGTCCAGGCACCCGCTTCCGCCTCGGCCCACTCCCCCGGATCGTCCAATGGGGCGGGCGGAGCCTGTGGGATGGCCTCGTCCTGCCACCGCACCGGCGTCCGGTCGCCGGGGCGAATGGCGTCGTCCGGGGGCGCGATCCTGAGGGTGTCCGGGTCTGTCGGGAGGGTGTCTGGGTCTACCGGCAGGGTGTCCGCTTCGGGGACGGCGGGGCCCCCCTCCGGCGCCGCCGCCGGCTCCGGGGGAGGCGTGGACGTGCACGCGCCGAGAACCAGGAGCGCCGCGAAAGCGAGGAGTCGGATAATGGTGCCGGGCATGCCGAAAGCGCCGGGAGTGGTGTAGGAAAGGAACGTCCCACGTTGACCCGAGGGGGGCCGGCGACGAGTTTCGACCCGGTCCGTCTCCTCGGTAGAGACGTACTGCCGTTGGAATGATGCCCAAAGTAGGGAGAACCCCATGGTGCGACAATCCTCTCCGGGTGATGAGCGCCGGCCCCGTGGGCGGCTCGGACTCCTGTGGGTGTGGCCGCTGGCCCTGGCGCCGCTGATGATGGCGGGCTCCTGCTCGCCGCCGGGCGACGCCCACGAGGCGCCCCGGCCCGAGGTCCGCCCCGGCATCCAGGTCCTTCTCTCCGATTCTCTACACCTGGTGGCCGGTCGGAGAGCCGGTCTGGTGACCAACCACACCGGCATCGACGCCTACGAGGTCCCCTCCATCGATGGCCTCTACGGGCACGACGAGGTGGAGTTGGTGGCCCTCTACTCGCCGGAACACGGGATTCGCGGCACCGCCGAGGCCGGCGAGCCGGTGGACCACGAGGTGGACGAGGCCACCGGCCTCCCGGTGCACTCCCTCTACGGCGAGACCCGAAAACCCACTCCCGGGATGCTGGAGGGGGTGGAGGTGCTCCTCTTCGACATCCAGGACATCGGCACCCGGTACTACACCTACATCTACACCATGGCGCTGGCCATGGAGGCCGCCGGCGAGGCCGGGATCCCCTTCGTGGTCCTGGACCGGCCCAACCCGGTCGGTGGAACGCTGGTGCAGGGCAACGTGCTGGACCCCGCCTTCTCATCGTTCGTGGGCATGTACCCCATTCCCATGCGGCACGGAATGACTCCGGGCGAGCTGGCCCTCCTGTACCGGGACCACTTCGGCGTGGAGGCCCAGCTCCACGTGGTCCCCGCCTCGGGGTGGCGGCGGGACATGCTCCAACCGGACACCGGGCTTCCCTGGCGCCCCCCGTCGCCCAACATGCCGGACCTGGAGAGCGCCCTCCACTACCCCGGCACCTGCCTCTTCGAGGGCACGAACCTGTCCGTGGGCCGGGGGACCCCCAGGGCATTCCAGCAGATCGGCGCTCCCTGGCTGGACGGCCGGGAGCTGGCCCGGCGAATGGCCGCCCGGGAGCTTCCGGGCGTGGCCTTCGAAGCCGTCACCTTCACGCCCCGGGATCCCGGAGACGGCAAGTTCGACGGCGAGGCCGTGGGAGGCGTCCGCCTGCAGGTCACCGATCCGGAGGTCTACGACCCGGCCCTCACCGGCGTGGCCCTCCTGGTGGAGGCCTACAACCTCTCGGGCCCGGACTGGAGCTGGCGCGCGGCCCACTTCGACCGGCTGGCCGGCACCGATGAGCTCCGGGTCGGGGTGGAGGCAGGGTTTGACGTGGAAGAGCTCACCGCCGGCTGGCAGGAAGAGCTGGCGGCGTTTCGCCCCCTGAGGGAGGGCGTGCTGCTGTATCCCTGAGGGGCCGCGTCACTCGCCCCCGATCAGGCTCCGGAGAAGCCGGCCGAGGAAGGACCGGCTCTCCTCGCGGGCGTGGTCCTCCGCGCTCTGTCGCATCCGGTCGTAGGTCATCTGCACCAGGGCCGACGCGGGAGCGCGGCGGACCACGAAGCCCATGCGCTCCACCGCCTCCAGGTACTGCTCCCGGTCATAGTAGTCCAGCGCCTCGGAGTAGGCCACCACCGTCTCGGCGTCCTCGATCCGATTCTGTTCCTGCCACGACCGGAACTCTTCCGCCTCCTCGTCGGAGAGGGCGATCTGCATCCCCTCGATGAGGGCCGCGGCCAGCTCTTCCTGAATGGTGAAGAACTGGTCCTCGGTGCCCGTGGCGTTCACACCCCGCACGATCTCGGCAGTCTCAGTGTGGGTGAGGTGGGCCTCCGCACGGATGTCCGGCTCGATCCCCGTGAAGGAGCCCGTCACCACGTACTCAGCGGCCAGGATGCGGCCGGCTCGAAGGGCGGTGGCCGGATCGGAGTGCTGGCTCCGGCTCAGCTCCTGCTCGTCGATGAGGTCCTGGAGACGGGCTCGCTCCACCACCCGGATCATGCTGAGCCCCGAGAGGTCGGTGATGAGCATCTCCGCGAATCCCTTCCCCAGGGGATCGAATCGCTCGGAGGTCGTATGGTTGTCGAAGTAGAGGACCGCCACGACGATCCGATGGTCGTCGGCGGCGCCGTCCTGGGCCGCAGCCTCGGTGGGAACGGCCCAGGCCAGAACGAGGACGATGGCCAGGAGGAAGGAGCTGGGACTCTGCATGGGCGGAAACTCCACGAAACGAAGCAATGGCCGGACTGGCCCGAAGACCTTCCGGTGGATTATACGGGTGGGCCCCCGGGTTCAGCCAGTCCCCACCGGCACCCTGTCCGCCCTCAGGTGACCGCTGCGCCGCACTCCTCGCTGACGCGCCCCAGGAAGGCCTGTTGGAGACGTCGGGTCATGGGACCGACGGTGCCGTCTCCCACCGGCCGTCCGTCGAGCCGCACGGTGGGGCGCACCTCCGTGGTGGTCCCGGTAAAGAAGATCTCCGACGCCCGCTGCGCCTCGGTCAACGTCACGGGCCGCTCCTCCACC